>NZ_JAOBZT010000042.1:0-38216 GCF_029839005.1 Stenotrophomonas sp. GD03958
ACCACGCCACGCTCACCGACAGCAGCAGCAACGGCAGCCATCCCAACTGGTTTGGGCCGCCCGCCTGCAGCAGCACACCCCCTGCAACGCCACCGGCAGCAATGGCCAGGTTCCAGCCGGTCACCAGCATCGACTGCGCCAGATCTGCGGCGGCACCGGCACGCCGCGCCAATGCGGTCTGGAACAACGTAGGTACCGCGCCAAAGGCAACGCCCCACAGGATCGTCGCCAGCAGCAGCGCGATCGCGTCGCCCGGCCACAGCAGCAGCGCGAGCACCGGCACGATGAAGCCGATCACGGCCGCCCACACCAGCGTGCGCAGGTGGCGATCCACACCCCAGCCAGCGATACCGATACCGGCAATGGCCGCCAGCCCGAAGGCCAGCAGCAGGCGGTCCAGCCACGGGCCGGCCCCCGCCTCCACCGCCAGCGGTTCGATGTAGGTGTAGAGCACGTTGTGCGCCAGCACGTACAGCACCATTACCGCCAGCGCGCTGCGCACGCCGGGCATGCGCCACACCGTCGCCAGCGAGGTGCGCCGGCCGGCTGCCGCCGCCGGCAGCGCGGGCAGCGCCCAGCGTGCGTAGGCAAACAGCACCACGGCCAGCACGCTCATCAGGGCGAATGCCCAGCGCCAGCCGAGCTGCTGCCCCAGCAACGTGCCCGCCGGTACGCCCAGCGACAGCGCCAACGGCGATCCGACCATCGCCACCGCAATTGCCCGGCCCTGCAGCGAGGGCACCACCATGCGCGCCGCATAGCCGGCCACCAGCGACCACAACAGGCCACCACTCACCCCGGCCAGGAAGCGCGCGGCCAGGATCAGTGGATAGCTGCTGCTCACTGCGGTCAGCGTATTGACCACCACGAAGCCGGCAATGGCGGCCAGCAACAAGGCGCGTCGCGGCAGGCGCTGGGTCAACGCAGTCATCGGCAGTGCGGCCATCACCGAGCCGAGCGCGTACACGCTGACCAGCTGGCCAACCGCCGCGTCGCTCACGCCGAGGCTTTCGCCCATCGGCTGCAGGACGCCGGCCGGCAGGGTCTCGGTCAGCAGAGTGATGAAGCCGCCACCGGCCAGCGCCAGCAGCCCCGCCCACGGCAGGCGCGTGGCTTCACCGGCTGGGCCAGCCGCATCGATGGCATGGCCGCTCATCGGGCGGCCTCCAGATCGGCGTAGACCGCATCACGCAGCTCATCGACGAAGGCGCCATCCATGCCTTCGTACAGGGTGTTGGTCAGCGCCACCACGCTGAGCCCACGCGCAGGATCGACAAACCAGCTGTGCCCGTAGGCGCCGCCCCAACGCCATGTGCCTGCGCTCTGCGGCGTACCGCTGGCGGCCGCATCGCGCAGCACCGCAAAGCCAAGGCCGAAGCCCCAGCCGGCCGGTTCCGGCGGCCCCTGTTCGCCTACCTGCGGGCTGGCCATCTCCGCTGCCAGTGCCGGCGGCAACAGGCCTGAACGCTGCACATCACGCAAGGCCTCCAGCACCGCCATCACTTCATCGGCGCTACCGACCAGGCCTGCCCCGGCCGAAGCGAAACGGCTGGCATCGGTGGCGCGCGCGAGGCTGTACTCGATACCGACAGTACCCTCGAACGGAGCGACCACCTCGCCTTCGCGCAGGCGGTGCGGCCGCGGTGTGTCGCTCACATAGGGCGTGGCCAGCCGTGCCGCGTTGCGCGCAGCGAAGGCGGTGTCACGCAGGCCCAGGGGTGCGGCCAGCAAGCGCTCGAACAGTGCCTGCAGAGATTCACCGGTCGCTGCTTCAGCCACGGCACCGGCAACGTCCACGCCCAGCGAGTACAGCCAGTGGCTGCCCGGCGCGAACAGCAGCGGTGCCTGCGCGATGCGGCGCACGTTCTCGGCCAGCGAGAGCGGGTTCGCGTCCAGGCCATCGCTGACCCCGGCGCGCGCATAGGGGCCGTCCACATCGGCTTCGAGGAAGCGGTAGCCCAGCCCGCTGCTGTGGCTGAGCAGCTGGCGCAGGCTGATCGGCGGCGCAGTGCCATCGGCCAACGCCGGGCGGAAATCCGGCAGCCAACGCTGTACCGATGTGTCCAGGTCGAGCACACCCTCGGCCACCAGGCGCAGGATCACCGTGCTCAGCAGCGGCTTGCTCACCGACGCCAGCCGGAACAGCTGGTCGCGCTGCATCGGCGTGACCGATTCACGATCGGCCAGCCCGGTCGCGCTGGCATGGCGCAGTACGCCGTGCTCGCGCACCAGCACCACCGCGCCGACCAGGCGCTGCGGGTGGACCTGCTTCAGCAGCCGCTCCACTGAAGGCAGCGTCGGCGCAGGGGCAAGGGAAGGAACAGCATTCATCGCGATGGTCCGTGGGGAGAGGCCGCCACGTTAGGCAGCGGGTGGCCGCGCAAAAAGCCGGTTGCCGCTCCGGGCATCATGGACCGTCCAGTCCGCAATCGGCATGATTGCCGGAACTGCATGGCCGCAACCGTCCCCACGCCACCGCGCATCACAGTGTTGCGATGGCGGTGCCGCCCGCTACCTTCACGCAACCTACCCTGCCGCTTTCATTGCCCGCACGCCCATGTCAGTCCTGGACAACCTCGCCAACCTGCAGACCTTCGTGCACGCGGCCGACACCCGCAGCTTCGTCGAGACCGGACGCCTGCAGGGTATTTCCGCCTCGGCAGCGGGCAAGTGCGTGGCACGGCTGGAGCACGCGCTGGGCGTACGGCTGTTCCATCGCAGCACGCGCAGCATCACCCTCACCGCCGAGGGCCAGCTGTTCCTGGCGCGCTGCCGGCGCATCCTGGACGAACGCGATGCCGCGCGCACCGAGCTGGCACAACCGCACGCCTCGCCCCGTGGCACCCTGCGCATCAGCCTGCCCCTGGTTGGCGACCTCACCCTGCCGTTGATGGCCGAGTTCATGGCGGCGTACCCGGATATCCGCCTGGACCTGGACTTCAGTGACCGCCTGGTTGATGTCATCGAGGAGGGCTTCGATGCGGTGCTGCGCGTCGGCGAACCCAGCGACTCACGCATGAACGCACGGCGCCTGGGTGTGTTCCCGCGCCGCGTCGTTGCCTCGCCGGGCTACCTGCAGCGCTGCGGCGTTCCGCGCACGCCGGCAGGCTTGATGCAGCACACGCTGCTGCACTATCGCTTCCCCACCACCGGCAAGCTGGAACCGTGGCCGATCCACTGGCCCGACGATGAAACGCCGCAGGAGCTTCCGGTGCACATGGTGGCCAACACCATCGAAGCGCGGGTGGCGCTCGCACTGCGCGATATCGGCCTGGCCTTCGTGCCGGTGCACTCGGTGCGCGATGCCCTGGCCGACGGCCGCCTGGTCACGGTGCTGGACGAACACGTGCATTCCTGCGGCACCTTCCATCTGCTGTGGCCGTCGGGCCGACACGTACTGCCGAAGCTGCGGGTGTTCATCGACTTCGTCGGCGACCGCCTGGGTACCGTGCCGTAGCCACGAGCAATCCACCCATGCCCGGCCCACAGTAGATCCACGCCATGCGTGGATGCTCTTGTAGTGCAGAGCCATCAAACCATTCAGCCGACCCCGCTATACTGGCCCTACACTCCTCTCAGAGGCTCGCGACCAATGCGCCATTGATGCCGCCGTCTTCCCACCAGACGGCCTGACTCTTCCCGCCCCCTGCGCGCAGGGGAGAACCCGGCATCCATGGAGGTCGCATGACCCCGCATTCCCTCACGCTCGATCGCGTGTCCTATCGATTGGCCGACGGCCGCCTGCTGTTTTCCGATCTGACGTTTTCCTTCGAACCGGTTGCTACCGGCCTGGTCGGTGCCAATGGCGCCGGCAAGAGCGTGCTGGCACGCCTGCTGGCCGGGCGGCTGCTGCCCGACACCGGCCAGGTTCGCGGCAGTGACCAGGTGTTCCTGTTGCCGACGCCCGGCTATCCACCCGCCGGCACGGTCGGTGAACTGGCCGGCGTCGGCGCGGAACTGGCCGCGTTGCAACGCATCGAAGCCGGCAGCGTGGATGAGGCCGACTTCGCCTGCATCGGCGACCGCTGGGATCTGCGCGAATGCCTGCAGCAGCAATGGCAGATGCTCGGGCTGCCCGATGACCTCGACCCCGCCCAGCCTGCCGCGCGCCTCAGTGGTGGCCAGGCCATGCAGGTGGCGCTGTCCGGTGCCTGGGGCAGCGGTGCCGACTGGCTGATCCTGGACGAACCCAGCAACCACCTCGATGCACGCCATCGCCAACAGCTGTACGAGCAGTTGCAGCAGTGGCGCGGTGGCCTGCTGGCGGTCAGTCATGATCGCGAGCTGCTGGCGCACATGCAGCAGATCGTCGAGCTCGATGGGCGCGGGCTGCATCGTTACGGCGGACCGTGGCAGCACTACGCCGATGCGCGCGCCGCCGAGCGCGAAGCTGCCGCCGCCCAGCTCGACCATGCGCGCGCCCAGCACCGGCAGCAGCAACGCAGCGCGCGCGAACAGCACGAACGGCAACAACAACGCCAGGCGCGTGGCAATAGCGATGCGAAGCAGGCCAACCAGGCCCCCATCCTGCTCGGCCGGCAGAAGCAGCGCGCCGAGGCCAGCCACGGCCGCGCGCAGCTGGTACAGGCCGAACGCCTGCAGGCCAGCGCAGAGCAGCTTCGCGCAGCGGCATCGGCGGTGCATGTGGCGCCGGAGCTGGCGCTGTTTGCCGTCGCAGGCGAACGTGGCAGCACGCGTCTGCTGCAGGCCGAATCCCTGGTGCTGCCGCATGGCTGCAGTGCGCCGTTGCAGCTGGAGATCCGCCGCGGGCAGCGCATCGCCGTGGTCGGCGACAACGGTGCTGGAAAATCCACCCTGCTGCGCGTGCTGGCCGGCCAGTTGCCTGGGCGCAGCGGCATCGTGCAACGGCATGCGCCACTGGCCCTTCTCGACCAGCAGCTGCTGGGGCTGTCCGGCGAGCGCAGCATCCTCGACACCGTGCAGGCCGCCAACCCGCGCGCGGCCCCCGGCGAACTGCGCACACGGCTGGCCCTGCTCGGGCTGGACGCGCAGCGCATCCAGCGGCAAGCCAGCAGCCTCAGCGATGGCGAACGGGTGAAAGGCGCGCTGGCCAGCGTGCTGTATGCCGATCCCGCACCGCAGCTGTTGCTGCTGGACGAGCCGGGCAATGCGCTGGATCTGAGCGCGTTGCAGGCGTTGGAAGAATTGCTTGCGGCGTGGCCGGGCGCACTGGTGATGGTCAGCCACGACCGGCACCTGCTGCAGGCATTGCGACCGACGCAGGTACTGCGAATCACCGCCGACGCCTGGCAATGGCGCGACGCCTTGTAGATCCACGCCATGCGTGGGTTCGATTCTGTAGAGCCGAGCCCACGCTCGGCTGACGCATCACGCATGGCGTGGAACCACTGCAATTGCAGCCGAGCGTGGGCTCGGCTCTACAAGGCGGGCAAAGACCGGTTGAACCGCCATCCACGCATGGCGTGAATCTACTGGAGCCGTTCGCTCACCGCTTCCACACCGGGAACGCCTGCGGCAACTGCTGCCACAGCAACGGCCCCGCACGCAGTTCCTGATCGTTGAGCAGGCACGCGTCCAGCTCCGCTCGCACCGCGCGCTCATCCATGTGCACGCCGATCACCACCAACTCCTGGCGGCGATCCCCCCACAACGGATGCCACAGGCGCTGCATCGCCGAATGCGCGGCCGCATCCGGGAAGTCCTCCGGCCCCGGCAACGGTGCGCTCCAGCAATCGGCCTGCTGCCGTGCCCAGCCGAGGTCGCTGTACGGCAGCGGCGTGGGCGGCAGCAATGGCGCGGTGTCCTCCAGCCCAGCGCGCACGCGATCACGCGCGGCGTACCAGAACCCCGCCGCCTGCGTGCGCGTCGCTGCGCGCACGGTGTTCAGTTCGCCCACCCAGTCCATGCGGTTGGCCAGCCAGAACCAGCCCTTGCTGCGGATCACGCCAGGCATGCCCGACTGCAGCGCGCGGGCGAAGCGGGCGGGATGGAACGGTCGCCGCGAGCGGTAGACGAAGCTGCCGATGCCGTACTCTTCGGTCTCCGGCGTATGCTCGCCACGCAGTTCCTTCACCCAGCCCGGCGCACGTTGCGCACGCTCGTAGTCGAAGCGGCCGGTGTCCAGCAGCTCGGCCAGTGGCACGTCACCGAAGCGGGACAGCAGCAGCTTCGCGTCGCGGTTCAGGCCGCGCAGCACGGCCAGCGTGTCCTGCAGCAAGTCATCTTCCGTCTGATCGACCTTGCTGACCACGATCACATCGGCGAATTCGACCTGCTCGCACAACAGGTCGACCACGCCGCGATCGTCGTCCGGCCCGGCCTGCTGGCCACGCTCGGCCAGGCGCAGCGTCGAGCCGAAGTCGGCGAGGAACGCGCTGCCATCCACCACCGTCACCATCGTGTCCAGTCGCGCGACGTCACTCAGGCTGAAGCCATGCTCGTCGCGTACGGCGAAGGTGGCTGCCACCGGCATCGGCTCGCCGATGCCGGTCGACTCGATCAGCAGGTAGTCGTAGCGGCCGGCGTCGGCCAGGCGCCGCACTTCCTGCAGCAGGTCATCGCGCAGCGTGCAGCAGATGCAGCCATTGCTGAATTCCACCAGCGTCTCCTCGGTGCGGCGCAGTTCGGCCCCACCCTCGCGCACCAGCTGCGCATCGATGTTGACCTCGCTCATGTCGTTGACGATGACCGCCACACGCAGGCCCGCGCGGTTGCGCAGGATCTGGTTGAGCAGGGTGGTCTTGCCGGCCCCCAGGAAGCCGGACAGCACGGTGACCGGAAGGCGACGGTCGGCGCGGGAAACAGTGTTCATGTCGGAGCGGGTTGGCTGCGGAACGGAAATGTTACTGTATAACATCTGTCGCGCAAGGAGCCTCCCCCGATGAAGTCGCCGTCTGCCGCCCTGCTCGATGCCGGCGCTGTCGCCCTGTCCAGCCTGTGCCTGCTGCACTGCCTGGCGCTGCCGCTGCTGGCCGCCGCGTTGCCGCTGTTCGGCGCGTGGGCCGAGGCGGAATGGGTGCACTTGCTGTTCGTGGCCATCGCCCTGCCGCTGACCGGCTACGCGCTGTGGCGGGCCGAGCGTCGCCGTCGCCTCCCCGTGCTGGCTTGGGCCACCGCCGGCGCCGGGCTCGGCCTGCTGCTGGCCGGCGCGCTTGCGCTGCCCTCGCACGACTGGGAAACACCGATGACGGTCACCGGCAGCCTGCTGCTGGCCGCCACGCACATCTGGAACGCGCGGCACCGCCACGGGGGTAGAGTCGACTGTTAGTCGACTCTCGCGCGAAGCGCGGGGTTTTTCGTTGGTTGTACGAAGCGCAGTCGACTAACAGTCGACTCTACCCGCCCTCGGCCTATTTGCCGTAGCGACGCAGCAGCTCGACCAGCACCTCGGCCTCGGCCGCCCGCTGCTGCGGGTCTTCGGCGCCCACCACGTGTTCCTGCAGGTGCTCATGCAGCAGCTCCATCAGCAGGCTGTGGGCGGCACCGCGCACGGCGGCGACCTGCACCAGCACGTCCGCGCAGTCGCCGGCTTTACCCTCGGGCTGGTCCAGCGCCTGCTCCAACGCCGCCACCTGGCCCGCGATGCGGCGCACCCGGGTCAGCAGCTGCTTACGATTTTTGTGTACGTGCGCCATGGCGGGATCATATACCCTATGGGGGTATCCACTCCAGTTCCCGCCTCCATGCACCTGGACGCCCTCGCCGCCGCCCGCCGCCACGAACACCGCTTCGACGACGGCAACCCGCTGGCCGAACGCAATACCCGCCGCGCCCTGTGGCTCACCGTCAGCATGATGGTCGTGGAGATCGTCGGCGGCTGGTGGTTCAACTCCATGGCCGTGCTCGCCGACGGCTGGCACATGAGTTCGCATGCGCTGGCGCTCGGGCTCTCGGTGTTTGCGTACCGCTGCGCACGCCGCTACGCGCACGACCCGCGCTTCGCCTTCGGCACCTGGAAGATCGAGATTCTGGCCGGCTATACCAGCGCCATCGCTCTGCTCGGCGTGGCCGCGTTGATGGCCGTGCAGTCGCTGGAGCGGCTGTGGGTACCGGCGCCGATCCACTACAACGAAGCCATCGCCATCGCTGCGGTAGGCCTGGGCGTGAACCTGCTCTGTGCATGGTGGCTGCACGACAGCCCGGGCCACGCGCATCACCACCACGGGCATGACCATGGCCATCATCACGGGCATGACCACGAACACCACGATCACGGCCATGCGCACAGTCACGACCTCAACCTGCACTCGGCCTATGTGCACGTGCTGGCCGACGCCGCCACCTCGGTGCTGGCCATCATCGCCCTGCTCGGCGGCAAGCTGCTGGGCCTGACCTGGCTGGACCCGGTGATGGGCCTGGTCGGCGCCGTGCTGGTCACGGTGTGGGCGGTGGGCCTGCTGCGCGACAGCGGCCGCATCCTGCTCGACGCGCAGATGGACGCTCCGGTGGTGGCCGAAGTACGCGAAGTGATCGAACAGGGCCCGTGGCCGGCGCGCCTGGCCGACCTGCACGTCTGGCAGGTCGGTCGCGGCAAGTACGCGGTCAGCGCCAGCGTGGTCACCAGCGACGCCACGCTGGATGCCGATACCCTGCGCAACGCGCTGGCGATCCATGAGGAGCTGGTGCATGTCACCGTGGAGATCCACCGCAGCACCTGACCTGCATCCGGTAGTGCCGGCCGCTGGCCGGCAACTCCATGAACGCCGCATGCGACCTGCAGGTGCCGGCCAGCGGCCGGCACTACCGCTAGAGCTTCAGCATCATCCGCAGCACGTACATCAGCAGCGGCAGCGCGCTCAGCACCGCACCGCTGATGCCGATCCATGGCCAGCACTCACCGCGCACGCGCGAGGCTACGGCCAGGCCGCCGCCCACCAGCGCCGCACCCAGCACGCCCACGCCCAGCCCTGCGGCCATGCCATTGCCACCCGCAGCGACCGCCGCCTGTGCCGCTACGGCGCCTGCCCCCCACCCCACTGCAATACCCAGCCAACTGGCCACGCCGCACCACGGTGTCTTGCCCTGCGCCATCCGAAAACCCCTGTGTCCTTGCCGAATTTCTGCACGGGCCACGCCCGCGTGCTGCCTACACTAGCCGCACCTGCACTGTAGGGACATCCCATGCGAGCGCTCCGCCTGCTGCTGCCCGGTGCCCTGCTGCTCACTGCCTGCGGCGACGATGCGCGGCGTCCCTTCTCCGCCGACCCATTGCAGGGCTGCTTCGCCACCGGCGCGCGCAAGCCCGCCGACTTCCGCATCGACAACGAAGGCGGCCAGTACTTCGTCTCCTTCAGCCGCGGCGAGCAGTGGCAGCGCGAACCCAATGCCCTGCACAAGGCCACTTCCAGCGAGATCAGCCGCTACTTCCGCGACGACGCCGACCAGATCGACAGTGCGCTGATCCGCATGGCCGGTGGCTTCGGCATCTTCCACTTCAACAAGGGCGCGACGTTGAAGGGCAAGGCCAGTGATAGTGACTACATGGCGCTGATGCTGATCGGGGCTGGGCCGGTGTATGCGGTGAAGTGCGATTGAACTGTAGCGCCGGGCCCACGCTCGGCTCCTTTTGCAGTAGATCCACGCCACGCGTGGATGCAGGCATGTGGAGCCGGGCGTGGGCTCGGCGCTACAACAGCTGCGGTACCATGCCCTCCCCCGAAACGCCCCGGTACCCGCCGTGCCCCATTACTTCGGCCCCCTGCTGACCCGCGACAGCGCTGACGCCCTGCGCCGTGCCCATGACAAGGGCGCTGCCGAATGGCAGGGCTCGCTCGACCTCGGCCGCAGCCAGGACAGCGTGGTGCTGGATGCCGACGGCTTCCACTTCCGGGGCCAGCCCTACCCGTGGCCGGGCAAGCTGAAGGACCGCACGCTGTACTACTGGGATGGCGAGGACTTCGCGCCGATCTCGCGCTACAGCGGCTCGCTGATCAAGCTGGTGCCGACCGAATGGGGCGCACCGACCTTCGAGATCGACGGCATCAAGATGCTGCCGACCTCGAAGCTGTCGCCGTTCGAGGATGCGCGCCGCAAGGTGGAGCTGGTCGCGCCGGCCGGCAAGGTCATCCTCGATACCTGCGGTGGCCTGGGCTACTTCGCCGCCTGCGCGCTGGAGGCCGGTGTCGGCCAGATCCGCTCGTTCGAGAAGAACGCCGATGTGATGTGGCTGCGCACGCTCAACCCGTGGTCGCCGGATCCAGACTCGGCTGCCGCCGGTGGCCGCCTGCAGTTCAGCCACGGTGACGTCTCGCAGCAGATCGAACAGGTGGCCAGCAACAGTGTCGATGCGATCCTGCACGACCCACCGCGCTTCGGCATCGCCGGCGAGCTGTACTCCCAGGTGTTCTATGACCACCTCGCCCGCGTCATCCGCAAGGGCGGCCGCCTGTTCCATTACACCGGCGCGCCGAACAAGCTGACCAGCGGCCGCGATGTGCCGCGTGAGGTGGCCAAGCGCCTGGAAAAGGCGGGTTTCAAGGCCGAACTGGCGCTGGACGGCGTGCTGGCCGTCAAGCGCTGAGCGTCACTCCGAGTCGACCTTGGCCAGCTTCATCACCCACGCCGGCACCTCGGGTTCGCCGGCGTAGAAGTCCTTCGGCTTGTTCTGCGCCATCGCCCAGCGGTGCAGCCAGCTCGGGCCATAGCGGCCGTTGTAGCCCTCGGCACCCCGCGCGTAGGCCGGGTCACGCATCGCCTCGTCCAGTGAAATGAAGCGATAGCCGCGACGCTTCGTGGCCGCGACCAGTTCGGCAAAGGTCGCCGCGTTGAGCTCATTGGCGTGCATCAGCCACACCTGCGGCAGCGCGTACCCCAGTAGCGCCTGCGACTGCTTCTCGTAATAGTCCAGCTTGTTCAGCATGTACGGCACGTAGCCCTTGCGCAGCTGCGCCAGCGTCGCCGCGCGCGCGGGCGAATCCGCCTGCTCGTTCATCACGTTGGCATAGGCGAACGCCCACACCCACTCGCCGTTGTCCACCGTCACCGGCGCCACGCGGTAGCCAAGCTGCTTGAAGAACACGTCCATTTCCGCGCGGTCTTCCGGCGTGCGCCCCGCACGCAGATAGGGGTGACGCATCCACTGCGGCTTCAGCCCGCGCTCGGCCAGCAACGGCCGCAGCACCGTCTCGCCACGCAGGAAATCCCGCTGGAACGCAGGCACGCCCTTGGCGTTCAGGTCCATGTGCGAGTAGGTGTGGTTGCCCAGCATGTAGCCGGCGTCCAGCCAGTCACGCAGCATCTGCACCCGCGCCGGCTGCATCTGCCCGTCGATCTCAAGCTTGTTCTCGTTGACGAAGCCGACCACCGGCACGCCTGCCTCGCGCAGCTGGTCCATCAGCGCTTCATGCCGCGCCTGCAGGTCCGACGGAACGATCTCATCCACCCGCGCCCAGGGCAGGTCGTCGATGGTCACCGCAATCCGGCGGTCTACTTCAGCGGCGTGTACCGCCAACGAACAGAGCAGTAGCGGTACAGCGCGAAGCAACCAACACATTGGATTTTCCTCGCCTAAACTGTAGGGATTACCCTGATTCCCGGGACAGGCTCTTTGGACGACGATTCATGCTAACCCAACCAGACCAGGATTTTCATGGACAGAACAAGCAGAACAAACGAATCGTCCTGGCAGAATGACCTAAAGGAAATCGCGGCTACCATCCGCGAGAATACGTCATTCTTTGTCGGAGGCATTGTATTTCTCTGCGGCGCTTCCATCGCGCACTTCTGCATGCAGGAACGAATTGCCATCAATGTCCTTTCCTCTGACTTCGTAGCATTCATTCCGCTCTTCTTTGCAATCATCATTGTACTGATTGTCGTGATCGGCGCATTCCTTGGCTACATCTGCACTTTGGTAATGGAAGGGGCTGCCAGGAGCAAGAGAGGCAGGCTCATGGCCGTCGCCATCATTCCGGACCGCGGTTCCTTCTTTCGAACGCCAGTTCAGAATTTCGTGAGGATTAACTCGCCTCAATGGCTTCTTCTCCTCTGGTCGCCAGGGCTGCTGTTCACCGCCGCGGCCACAGGGATGCTCCTTTTCAATACAGATGAAACGGCATCCGAAATCATCGTGATTCTATGGGCGCTCATAAGCTTTTCGGTACTAACGCTGTGTGCCCGACTAATACGCCGCCCTCACCGGCATCGCTTCAAGCATTCCTCAGTCCTTTCGAATTTCCCTTCGGGTATCCTGCAAGTTTTCGCCATGTTTCTGGTTGCTTCTGTAGCCGCCAATGCCGCTGATGGAGCTGGGTACGGGACAGTCGCGGTTCTCCTGACTATTGCCCTGAGTACATTGCTTGTTGCGCTTTTACAATTCGCTGCCGTTCTGGCAATCGTGCGCAGCAGCCACTTTGGTGTAGTCAGGCAAGCATTCTGGGGAGGACTACTGACGGTCTCACTGGCGTGCATCTTTCCCACTACATCCGCCCCCATCACACGCGCAATCCTGAGCATGGGCAGCACTGGAACAGCGGGATGTGTTCGCCTTGCGATCGATGCTCAGGCCAAGCCAATGGCATCGCTGATTGACCGAACGCTACAGCGCGACGCGCCCGTCGTCTGGACGAAGCCCTTGGGTCGGGTCATTCCATTCGGTGAATCACTGCAGTTGAAGCTTGCGGGAAAGTCTTCTCCTGTCTATATGCTCGATCGGAAGGATCTGCGCCAGAGCCTGTCGTGCAAAGAGGCCGATGAAATGATCAAAGCGGATGCCAGGCATTCCAGGCCTTAGCATTCTCCTGACGTAGCCCGAGACCTGGCCCTCACGATCGCCCGCCACAACATGAATCCTGCAGCCATCGCCATCAGCATCACTGCGAACAGCACCAGGGCCAGATCATCGGGATTGCGCAGCAGCGGGGCATGCTCGTGGGTGAGGATCTCGAACACCACCTCCTGCGCCTGTGCCAGCGGCAAACTGCCCTGTTCCCCCAGTTCCATCAGGCAGGTTGTCGGCGCCAGCTTGGCCACACTGGTCCATGCCATGTCGTACAGATGCAATGCCCGCACCGCCAGCACCAGTAACGCGCCATGCAGCATCATCAAGACCCGGTTGGCCCGCCGCAGCCGTCCGGACAACCGCCCCAGCCGATAGACGCTGATCGACATCGCGCCCAGCAGCGCCAGCACCACGCCCGCCATCGGAATCCACTGCAACGGTTGCCACGGTGCAAGCGCAGTGGATCGCGCCAGCAGCTGTTCGGCCACCTGTATGCGTGCGGCCGCGTCGGGCCCACCGCATGCGTCATCCACCGGCTCCAGCAGCAGTCCCACACGGTAGTGGAAGAAGCCGGCTGCAAGGCCTACCGCCAGCAACGCCACCACCTGCAGCGCCAGCAGGATCGGGCCGGGACCACAGATGCGACAGAAGCGGGCAGCGGCAGAGACCATCGGTTCATCCATGACAACAAAGGACCATCCTAACCAAGCATCCTGTGCCTGTCGGCTGGCGTATACGACAACCACCGCGTGGTCCCGGTAGGATGTAGACGAGCATGGATGGTCGTCTGTAGAGGTGTTGTGGATGGTCACGCTGTATCTGTGGGTGCGAACCCTGCTCCCGCTGCTGGCGTTCGTGATCGCGTGGATGCTGCTCTCGCGCCTGATCCAGGCCCGCGTGGCGCGCCTTCCTTGCGTTCCCTTGAACCTGCCTGAGCACAGCAGCAGCCCGCGCAGGAAGGACCGGCGTATCTACGCGCGCAAGCTGCGGCGCAAACCGGGGCTGCGCAACGCGACTCGACCGGCCACCGCGCCGCGCAGCTGGATCCTGGCGGCGGTATTCGTTTCGCTGTGCGTATTGATCGCCGCCGTGCTGGCCGTACCAGATGGCGCGCGCTTCCAGGTCATGGTCGAGAGCCTCACCGGCTACCCAGCCACGATTGCTGAAGTACATGTTCCCGCTGCCGGGCAGCCCCTCGTGCTGCAGGCGTGGCAGCCCGCACTGGCGCAGCTGTCACGGCCGGTAACAATGCGCTACCCGATCGGGCGCACCGGCGGCCAGCAGGACGCGCGCGCCACGCTACCGGTACAGGTGAGACATCAGGGTGATCGGCTGCAGGTGGCTACGGCCGTGCCGGTGGATGCCGAGCTGCTGCGTGCAGAGCTTGCGCGCTTGGCGGGGCTGCCGGCTGAGGCCGTCACGGTTCGACAGAACAAGATCGCGCCTTGGCTGGAACCCGGCTGGAAGCCGCTGGCCAAGCTGTAGAGCCAAGCCCACGCTCGGCTGCTTTTGCAGTAGATCCACGCCATGCGTGGATGGATGCAGAGCGGAGTCGAGCATGGCTCAACTCTACAGATCATGATCCGCGCGGCAGCTTGGCGGCCCACATGTTGTCCACCAGATTGGGGTAACGCCGGCCATTCTCTTCCGCCCGCTGCCGCGCCGCCTCCTTCTGTGCAGGCGACAGCGGCTGCGAGGTCTGGCCCTTGGGGTTGGGCTTCTTCCACGGTGGCATCTTCGGTTCGCGCATGGCCGCAGCTTACCGCTTCAGGAAGTTCAGCAGGGCAAGATTGAAGTGGTCGGCATGGCTGGTATTGCAGCCGTGCGGGGCGCCTTCAAGGATCACCACTTCGCTGCCCGCAATGGCCCGGTGCGTGCGCTGGCCAGAGCCTTCAAACGGAACGATGGCATCGCTGTCACCGTGCAGGATCAGGGTGGGCACTGTGATCTTCTTCAGATCATCGCGGAAGTCCGTGGTGGCAAACGCTTTCATGCAGCCCAGCGCTGCCGTCTGGTCGGACTGATGACACAGCGCGATCGCCGCCTGGCGCGCTTCCTCGGTGACCATCAGCTTGCCGTTGGCGCTGAAGAAATCGCGGGTGAAGCCGTCGAAGAACGCTTCGCGATCCTTCTCCAGACCACTGTGCATTTCATCAGCCTTGTCCTGGGTCAGCGGGCCGTCCGGGTTGTCATCACTGCGCAGCAGGTACGGCGGCACGGCGGCAGCAAACACCACGCTGTGCAGGCGCTCCTGCCCGTGGTTGGCCACATAGCGCGCCACCTCACCGCCGCCCATCGAGAAGCCGACCAGGGTGACGTCGCGCAGGTCACGTTCCTCGATCAACCCCGCCAGGTCCGCCGCCAGCGTGTCGTAGTCATAACCTTCGGCCGGCTTGTCGGAGCGGCCGAAGCCGCGCCGGTCGTAGCTGATCACCCGGTGTTGGGCGTCGCGCAGGATCGCCACCTGCGTCTTCCAGGCATCGGCGGACAGCGGCCAACCGTGAATCAGAATGACCGGGCGGCCATCGCCACCGGTGTCTTCAACGTGCAGGCGGACGCGGGAAGCAGGCATGGGAGCTCCTGTGGAAGGGGCGGATTTCAGGCTATGGGCCGGCCCCTATCGCGACCGTGATGGAATCGCCGGCCGCCATGACACCGCCTGCACAGGGCACGCTACCCGGCCAATCCATAGATGCGGGCATTCACGCCCTGGAAATCCCGTTTCGTCGCAGGGCGGCTGCGGCCCTCGGAGCACCGTGCGAGCCTGCATGAATCCCGCCCTGGAGCCTCGCCATGCTGCTCACCCTGCCCCTGCTGGCCGCCAGCCTCGCCGCCGCACCCGCGCCCTCCGATGACCTGCGCGAGCAGATCCACCAGGCCGACGCGCAGCTGTTCGCCGCCGCGTTCGACGACTGCGACGCCGACAAGGCCGCGGCCATGACCACTGAAGACATGGAGTTCTTCCATGACAAGGCGGGCAAGTCCGCCAGCAAGCGTGACGACTTCCGCCGCAGCGTGGCCGCCCTATGCGAGAGCACCCGCGCCAACCGCACCCATCTGCGCCGCGAGCTGGTGGAAAGCTCGCTGCAGGTGTTTCCGCTGCACGACGATCGCGCCCTGGAAATCGGCGACCACCGCTTCCACGAGCGCGATGCAAACGGCATCGAGCACTGGACCGGCCAGGCCCGTTTCATCCAGGTCTGGCGCCGCGTGGACGGGCGCTGGCTGGCCGAGCGGGTGATCAGCTACGACCATCGGCCGGCAGACTGACCTTTCCGGCGCCCTTCACCGGCCGGATTTATACTGGCGGGGCTCACCCCGACCCACCGCTACCGTTCGATCGCCATGGCAGAACTCACCCCCAACCACCCCGACTATGGCCTCAACCAGCAGATCCGCCAGGGCGTGGCTGCCCTGGATGCCCAGCATGGCCGTCCGTTCGACCAGACCAGCGAGCGGCTGACCGCCAGCCTGACCGTGCTGGCCCGCGAGCAGGGCCTGCAGCAGGTCGACCACGTGCTGGTCAGCAACGCCACGGCCAACCAGCCGGCGGGACACAACATCTTCGTGGTACAGGGCGACCCGGCCAATCCGGCGCACCTGCGGGCGATGATGCCGACCGCGGTGGCCGCGCAGACGCCGGTGGAGCAGTCGATGCAGAAGTTGGGGCTGGGTGTGCAGCAGCAGGTTGAGGCGCAGGCGCAGGAAATGCAGAACCCCGCGCCGCGGATGGGGTAAGCACGCCGGCGCCGCTCAGAGCCGGCCATCACGTGACCAGGGCGTCCGCTGACCTGCAGCGCCCTACTTGAGATTCAGTCCAATCGGAAGCTATCCCGACCGGAGCCCCGCCTACCGCGGGGCTGCTGGTCATATCTGCGCCAAACAACCCACAAACGACATGCCTTGACGCCAATGACACCGACTTGATACGCATTGCGGATCGATATCCCTGTATGCATTAATTGCGCCTATCGAAAATAGCGCAGGGGGCGTCGTGGGTATCAGGGACGAATTGCAGAAGGTGATGGAACTGCAGCCTCAATACAGTTCATTGCCGACAGCTGCCATGCAGGCTCGCGGCCAGATCATCAAGCATCAGCTACCTAAGCTGCTTAGCGAGAACGCCGAGCAACTTCGCCTTGCATCAGACATCGAGCCGGGGGATTTTTTACTTGTTGGGCGTGATGGGATCGGCAGAAAGTCCCAAGTTCCGTGGGTTCGTTTTGCATCTGAAGCACGCTCGCCCACCGCAACCACGGGCTGGTATGTGGTGTGGCTGTTCCGTGAGGATGGCTCCGGCGTCTATCTAGCGCTCTCCCATGCCTCTACCGAGAAGATTGATGGCGATTTTATCAAGCGTTCCTCGGGCGAGACTCAGCGCCTAACTAGATGGGCCTTGGAGATACTTGAGAATGACATCACCGCGGATCCACGACTACTCAAATCCATGACTTTGGGCGGCGGCTCTCTGGCAAAGGCTTACGAAAGCACCACAGTTGTTTCGTATTTCTACGCCAAGGATCACGTTCCGTCCGATGACCAATTGCGCGCCGACATGCTCACGATGGCGCGTCTACTGAAGAACATCTATCGAGGTGAGCCGGCCCAGAAGCGTAGCGGCCAAACTTCACCGGATGTTATTGCAGTGGTCGAGGCGATCGAAGAGACCGCCTCGGGTCGCAAGAAGTCTGGACAGGGCTTTGGGCTCACGCAGCCTCAGCGCCGAGCAGTGGAGCTGCAAGCGATGGCACTTGCCAAGGAGCACTTCGGCAGCGCGGGATATGAAATCAAGGATACGAGTGCTACGGCCCCTTACGATCTGGAGATCAGAAAGGAAGGCCAGGTTCACTACATCGAGGTGAAGGGAACCACCGGCGGTTTGGGGGACATCGTGCTCACCAAGAACGAAGTGCAGCACCACCTAAAGCATCATCCGAACAACGGCCTGTTCGTCGTGCATGGTATCCAACTGCAGTCGCACGACGGCGTACCCGTTTGCGCCGGAGGAACCGCGCACATTCAGCAGCCGTGGCAAATCTCGGATGCGAACCTGCAAGCTCTCGCCTATCGATATCGTATTGCGTAGAACCCAACGAATCGGCCGCGCTTCTCCCAAGCGCGGCCGACTCCTGCACGTTACAGCTGAATCCGCGCCACACTCTCGTCAGCGCCCTTGTCATCCTTCTCGCCGTTCTTGATGCTCACGAACAACACGTTGTTCTTCGCATCCAGCGCCAAGCTGTTCGGGTGGGTCGGCACGGTGTAGGTCGCCACCTTCTGGTAGCTGTCACTGTTGTACGCGGTCACCGTACCGGCTTCGCGGTTGGTCACGTACAGGCGCTTGCGCGGTGCATCCAGCAGGATGCCCAGCGGGCCGGCATCGGTCGGGATGCTGGCCAGTTCCTTGCCGGTACTGCGGTCCAGCACCAGCACGCGCTGGCCCGGATGCTTGCTGACCAGGCCGCTGCTCTTGGCCTGGTAGCCACGCAGGAATTCCGAGCCCTGGTCGGTCACGAACAGGCGCTTGCCGGCCGGGTCCAGCGCGATGTTCATCGGCTGCTCGGCGGCGATCCTGTGCTGCGCTACCACCTTGTTCGAATCGGTGCCCACCACCACCAGGTCGGCCAGCAGGTTGCTGGTGTAGACGCGCTTGTTGGCCGCATCCAGCGCCAGGCCCGGCGCCTTGGCATTGCCCAGGCCGTCGATGGTGTTGATCACCTTCAGCGTGGTGGTATCGATCACGAACAGCACGCTGCTCAGGTCCGGCTGGCTGCTGTGGCCGGTCACGTACAGGCGGTTGGCCGCGCTGTCGACCACCAGCTCGCGCAGGTCGTGGGTGTAGGCGGCCTTGCCGTCCTTGCCGGTCTTTTTCTCCATCAGCTGGATGGTGCCGACGGCCTTGTTCTGTGCGGTGTCGACCACCGTCACCGACAGGTCCACGGTGTTGCCCACGTACAGGCGGTCGTGGGCGTCATCCAGCACCACACCGAACGCCTTGCGCTCCAGCGGGATGCGGGTTTCCACCGCCAGCGTGGCCGGGTTCAGGCGCAGCACCTGGGCCGGGCCGGCGTCATCGCCGAAGCCGCCGGAGGAGGCCACGAACACGGCGTTCTGCTTCGGGCTGTAGGCCAGCTCGTACAGGCCCTTGGCCACGGCCTGGCGCTGCACAGCGGTGGTGGCACTGGCGGCGGGCGCGTTGTCGGCGAACGCGGAGGGCGCGCCGAGGCTGAGCGAAACGGCAACGGCCAGGGCGGCCGAGCGGAAGAGAGGATTACGGAACATGCGAGCGTCCTTGAATGGGCACGGGAGGGTGTCCTGGCTCGCTGGGCCGTACTGCGACGGCCCGCCCCGCATCTGTCTGCGCGGGTGGGCTGGCTGGGGTTGCGGGGGAATGGTAGCAGGTGGGGGGCGTGGCGTGCGCCGGCGCGGGCATGGCCGACGCTCGACCTCGATGCTGCGCCCGCCACTATGCCATCCGTGGGCCGTGGCTCTGCTGAAGCTGCTGCTCCTCCTGCAGGCGCTGCGCGTCTCGCTGCGGCTCATTCTGCTGCAACTGCGCGACCCGATCGAACGAGGCCTCCACCGGTGCCTGCGCAGCCACCTCTGCCGGCATGCTGGCGCGCTGGTGTGCCGGGTCACTGCGGTCCCCCTGCACGATGAACAGCTTCGGTGCGGTATCACCGCGCTGCTCGCCCAGCACCACCTCGTCCACGCGCGAGAACTGCTGATCCTTCGACAGCGCGAGCAGGCTGGCACTGACATTGCCGTTGCGCGCCCCGAAAGCGCCGAGGTCGGCCACCTGCTGGTGGATCTGGTTGAGGCGGGCATGATCGTCGTGCGCCGGGTCTGCGGGCGTGCCGCTTGCCGCGAGCACGCTGTTGCCGCGCCACTGCTCGCCGTTCTCGGTGAACATCCACTCGCGGAACGTCTGCTTCGGCATCGGGTTCCACTGCACCTTGTCCAGCTCGCTGCCCTTCACCTGCTGCGGGATGGCATTGACGGCGCGGATGTTGTCCAGGACCCTGGTAGCGCCCTCGTAGTTGGTGATCTCCCCGGCCAGCCCCACCGGGCGCAGCCCTGCGTGGTTCAGGGCACCCCACGCGAAATCGGTGCAGGCGTTGGAGAAGAAGTCGTAGTTCATGTCGAAGCCGTGTTTCTTCGGGTCTGCGGAGAACTCGAGGATGCGGTCGTACTGCTCCTTGCTGATCTCGATCGTGCGCTCGAAGCGGGGCTTGTCGTAGACCCGCAGATCCGTGTCATCTACTTTGCCCAGCGAGGGGTTCGCGCGCTCGTTCCCCATCGTGAATCCCCTGCTCACGGGTACCGGATCATTTGATCGCGTCAGCGAAAGGAACATGTGCCCAGCAAATGACGGATCCAACAATCTCTTCTGGCCCGCGTCGCCCACATCGACTCTCGGCGTGCCGGGCGCGGCGAGATGAATCGTGACCGTATAGCGCTCTGCTTCCTTGCTCATGTCTTACTTCCCTAGCGGTTGATATCCAACAATAAGTTCGGCTTGGAGCCCTTCCAGCTGCGGGCGGTCCTCCATCAGGTCGACAGTCAACCGATACCGGCCCGGCTCCAGCCAACCGACCTGCGCGAACTGAAGCACCTGATACAGCATCTCATCCGAGTGCAAACCGGCCTCGATCAGTGCGTTGTCATCCAAGCTTGTATCAGCCAGATATCGCACAACCTCATCTTCTGGAATTCTCTGTGAGTCGCGCCCGTCAGGAGTGCTCTGCCATAGCTGTACAGGACCAAGTGCGCCGCCATCAATCCGCTCCAGGCGCAATCGCGTGGGTGGCTTTCCCAGCCTGATCTTCTCCCACGCGTCCAGCAACGAGCGCCCATCGGTATCCTGCAGCCGCAACCCGATGTTCAGGATCGGAATGGCCGGCTTCTGGGGCGCCGGCAAATCAAACGTGACCTCGGCAATCCGACCGGCCTTCTGCAACTGCACGGCCCGCGTGAGCGGCACAACCGTGCGGGCATCAGCCTGTGCGCGCGTCAGCAGGGGCGGCGCAGCCTCAGGCGCTGGTGACGCACTGCACGCCGCCAGCGCGCCCAGCACCGCCAGTACCACCAGCCCCCGCCGCAGTGGCCGCATCATTGCTCCTTCAACCGCAGCGAATCGGCCACATCGGTCTTGGCCGCCACCTCGGTGGCGATGCTGGCGCGGCGGTGCCCCGGGTCGTTGCGGTCCCCCTGCACGATGAAGATGCTCTCCGCCGCATGGCTGCTTTGGGTCGGCCTGCTGAGCAGCACGTGGTCCACGCGCGAGAGATTGTTCTGCTTGGCCAGCACCAGCAGGCTGGCGCTGATGCGCTGGCTGGCCGCATCGAACGGGCGACCGTGCGCGGCATCCAGTTCGGCCACTTTCTGGATCAGCTGCGAGAACAGGCGATGGTCCGGATGCGAAGGGTCCAGCAGCGTGCCGGCCACTTCAATCGGCGTCGGCGGCGGCTCATCGCTGGCACGGTCGCCCTGGCGATGATGCTCGGCCTCGCGCTCGGGCATCGCGTGGTGGGTTTCGGCATTCAGATCGCTGCCCGGGAACGGCGCGGCAATGCACTGGATTTCCGGCAGATTGAACAGCACCGCGAACTCGCCCAGGTTGCTGCCGCCGTCCAGCGGCGCCGGCAGCGGATGCAGGCCGGCGTAATGCAGCGCCGCCCAGACGAAATCGCTGCAGCGGTTGATGGTGGCCGGGCGATCCACATCGAATTCGAACTCGCCCGGTTCCTCGGCGAAATCACGCAGGCAGCCGTAATGCTCCTCGGTGATTTCCAGGGTGCGGCTGTAGTACGGGTCCAGATGTTCGTCGGCATCATCGTGGCGCACCTGCGCGTACTGCACGCCGGTGCGGGCTTCGCCCGGCGCGTGGCGCGGCGGGGCGAAGCCGTAGCTGTGGGCCTCGTCGCCCGCGGCCACCTGAAGGTACATATGGCCGCGCGGCGAGATGCCACCACTTTCCAGCGGGGTGCCGGGGGCGGCCAGATAAAGGGTTACCGTGTAGCGTGTTGCCTGCTCCATGCCTGTTCAGCCTTGATGGGTGCTGCGGTCCTGGCCGGATGATGGCATAGGTGGGATGGGGGGTAGGTGGAGGGATAGAAGGCGTCGATCGCGACTTGCTGAATATGTGAGCCAGCATGCAGTAATGGACCTGGGCGCGAGCAAGATCCCGGCAGCGACTGGAGCTTGCCATTCCACCGTTCTATAGTCGTTTCGATCATGCAAGGGAATCGCCCATGAGCAGAGCACCGGCTTGCCGGCTTGCCTCCTTCGCCCTGGTGGCCGTGTTGAGCACCACCGCCTGCGCGAAGGCCCCATCCACGGAAAAGGACCCGAACGGAACCCCCATGTCCGAAACCGCAACCAGCCCACGTACGGTGGGCGGACAGACCTACACGACGCAGCCGGTGGAAGCTCGGCTTGGCCCGCACCGCTTCATGTTCCCGGCCAACCTCTACTACAACCAGACGGGCCCCCTGGCCGATGGAGGCGTCATGCTCACGGTGTTCTGGCCGGATTTCGATGCAGCGCCCCCCGGTGATCGCCCGGTGCGCAGCACGCAGGACAGCCGGCGGCAGGTGCTGGTCGAGCTTAGATACATCGATCGCGTTCCCATCCAGAACTATCTGGCACGTCGGTCCAGTAGCGAAGCCACCAGCGCGCCGGGATCACTGGAGCGAAGGGACCCGGTAGAGAACCTTGCGCTGCGCGTTGCACAACCCGAGCGCTGGGGTCTGACGCCGTATGCGATTGACCCATCGTTGATGGCAGCCTATGCAAAGGACTCGGAGGCTGCGCTGGGCAGGCCTTACGTGCGCAACCCGGGGATGGAACCAGACTGGTATGTGGCCCGCTCGGCGGAGGGGCAACTGACAACGTTCATCAGCTGCGACCCGGCAGATCGCATTCCTGACGGGCTCACGATTCAGGGCAAGAGACTTGAACGCGCCGGAGAAGGCCAGATCGCAATGTGCCGCCATTCCATCGTGGATGTGGGCGACAGCATCGCCATCGAGATGAACTATGCACGCGTCATTCTGAGCGACTGGCAGCGTCTGGAAGCCAGCGTTCGTGATCTTCTGAGCCGCTATCGCGTTCAATCGCAATGAATGGAGATCCCGGCGTTCTTCATCCGGGTCGTACAGTACCTTCAACACCGTCAGGGACTCACCGATGGGCATCACAACGAAGGAGGCTTCGGTTTTGCTCTCCGTCATCATGACCAGATTGCTTCGGCCGCAGCTACCTCGAGCTATGCTACGCGCGGCTCACATTGGTGCTCTTTTCGGACTGTCAGCCATGCTCACGCTGGCATCTGCATGTGCGCGATCGACGGATATGTCTGCCCTCAATGAACGTGCCGCTGCCGCAGATACACAGCCTGCCCGCATCTCCATGGCCGAGTTGCAGAAACGGATTCTTGTCTACGCGGATTCGCTCAGGTCAAGGGCGGACATCAGTCCGGACAAGTTCGGCACGGCGATCGGTGTCTCGCTCGTGCCAGACGAAAAGGTCAGCATCAGGCACATCGCCAAGGACCTGGCAACGACGAACGGCTACAACTATGGGGCGTCTTATCTGTCGGTTGAGTCGACACGTGAGTTCCCCAACCAAGAGGTGATCTTCTATCAGCTGGGCAAGCAGCCAGTGACGGATGCTCCGAATGGCGTGTGCTACTGGGAAGCCGAAAGTGCCGGACGAGCGCTCGAAGCCCTCGGATACAGGACCGGAGGAGAAGTGCCATTTCAGAGAGGGGGCATCAGGCAGTACCGGCGCCCCATCACCGGTGGTAAGCAGTATATGGATACCAGCCTGTTGACCTATCGTTCCGATGAAGGTGATACAGCGAGAACCTGCGTCTACGCGGTCCAGTTTGGAGGAGGAGACAAATGAAGGGAATCGAATCCAGCGTCGAGCCACTATTGGCCGATCTGCGCGCAGACAAACAGCTTCCCAGTGGTGCCGAGGATGCGATCCGACGCAGCATTGCAGGCTCCCCCTACCTCAATCACCTTCTGGCAAACGCAGCCGACAGCGGGCAGATCAGCCGGATTGCCGTGTCCTATGGACATCACAATGGCGGCCACTTCCAGGATGGGTCGGATGGAAACCCGCCAACGATCTTCATCAGCGCCTCCAATTTCCAAAGCGTAACGGGCACCCGGCTTGAGGAACGACTTACCGAAGTGCTGGGCCACGAGACCATGCACGGCATCCTGGCTAAGGAACGCGCCGCAGCACTCAGGGACTTCAAGCAGACCTACAGCGAGGAACTGATCGCTTCACACGATTCCCGGTCAGGCTCGGTGAACCTGACCGAGCCGGTGCGCACGCTTCTGGACAAGGGACGACAGGACGAGGCACTGGCGGAGGTCTCGGGCCTGCGGGCACTGGATAGCCGATTCAGAGCGTTGAATCCAACCTTGGATGACAACGGACTGGAGGCAATGCTTGCGTCCCGCTCGCTCTCCCGTTGCATTCGAGCGGAGGGTGCAACCAGGAGCTTGGCGGATGGTATCTCATATGATGCGCTTGCCAAGCGCCCCAACAATGAGAGCGTCCAGCTCACCAAGGCCGTCGAGCAGTGCTTCTATGACGGCACTGGCACGCTGGGCCGGCACGGCGATTCCGACTACCGCAACTACTACGGCACCTATCCGCTATCAGTGATCGGGGCGAGCCATGCCTTCCTGGCTGAAGGTCGCCAACCCCCGGCCATCCGCATCGACCTGCATGAGCTTGGTCTGGACCCGAAGCAGCTTGAGCGCAATGGCCTCGACTTTGGCAGCGCAAAGATCCTGCCTGTTGGCGACTTCGGAAAGGGCGGGTTGGGCTGGGTGGAGCTGAAGAACACCGGCAGCGCACACACCATTTCGCCACCGACGCAGAGCGTTGCAGATATGCAGTCCTCGCCCACCCACTCGCTCAGGCCAGCAGATCAGGCGCTGCTGGACCAGATTCGGAGCAAGGTGGAAGCACTGGACAAGGCCAACGGCCGAACCTTCGATGACACCAGCGAGCGTTTGTCTACCAGTCTGCTGGCCGCAGCCAAGGATGCCGGAATCACCCGCGCGGACCATGTTGTGCTGAGCAGACAGACAGATGCCTCCCCCGCCGCACATAACATCTTTGTGGTGCAGGGTGCGATGTCCGACCCTGCTTCCCTTCGCACTCACATTGCGACTGCGGAGGCCGCCCAGCGGCCAGTGCAAGAGAGCCTGAACCAAGTGGAAGCAATCGGCCACCGCCAGGCGCGCGAGCAGGCAGACATGCAGCGCACGCAGGAGCAACAGCAGCGGGTTTCGGCGCCGTCGATGTAGGCTACTGGCTTCAGCTAACTCGACTGTTCTACCGACGCCCTCGCCTCGATGGCCCGGCGCTTTTCTTCATCGAAGAGAAGGCACTCGGCAAAGATCTCATCGAGCCGTAGCACTTCTTTTTGTAGATGCGGGACGCCGGTAAGAACGGCGAGGTGCTGCCCCGCCATCATCGAAAGGTTGTTGCTCATTCGGATGACGTTGACCGCCAATGGCGTAGGGAAACCATCGCGACTCCGGCTCATTGCGTGTACCCCTGCGTGTACGAATGAGTTCAACGGAAACCATGCATGCACCTTCAGCTCAACAAGGTGCGGGAGCAGATTGCCAAGCTCCGATACTCCCGCAAATGCCTCCAGCATCTTCGACAGCATCGGCAACCCCTTCTCGCTCATTCCAGCTTCCGGTGGCAGGCACAGCAACTCGACCTGCTCGTCGGCTGCACAGTGCAGGATCCAGACGGACCGCGTGAAGGCTTCGTACTGGCAGCGCATCAATGCCATTGCAGAGGGCGCCATACCGGCCTGCAGCAGCGTGCGAAGGGCGTCTGCGTGTTCAAGGCTCAGCAATGCTGCGTCCATTGACGCCAACAATCTGGGCGAGTCATCCGCCAAGGGGTAAGCCACCTTGGAGAGGATCGCCTGGCGAAGCAGCGCGGATCGATTGAGCAGGTCTTCCATGACGATGACTTCTGGTATCGGCGGGTGGAGGATATCCAGCGGAGGGAGCTGTCCGCCAGAGCCCATGCGGAACTCACGCTGTGAGACAGCTCCAGACCATCCGCCCCTCCCCCACCGGAGGATGCCCATGACCAGAATCGACCCCGCATGGTTGGAAGCCTTCGACGAGGAGCTCCTCCACCTGTTCGCCATCGACCATCGCGGCTGGCATGGATGAGTACCTGCTGGGCTGCTACGCAGACCTTCCGCCACGCGACGCGGCGCTGGCATTCGGCAGCGACTACGACATGGTGCGCGATGTTGCGCTGTGGGCTCGGCCGTGCGTGGCGTCGGAAAGTTAAGCTGTGTCGCAATCGGCACACTTCGGATCGAAGCCCAGTGGGCGGACTGTCGCTTTTGAGACCCCGATCCTCTGCAAACCGTGCTTCTCAATGCGCATTCGGGCGATAACTTAACACCGGCCGAAACCACTGCACCGCAAGGGTTCTGCCACGCGCGGGCCATGCAACAATGCCGTAAGCGTCAGCATTTGCGGCCTCTGCGGCCTACGATTTCTTGGCATCTCGCAACCATGCGAGTACACCTTGGCGTGCCACCGGAAAAGGGTGGCGCGGGACTCGAAAACCCGTGTTTATGCCAGCTGTATGCGCTTGCCAGCCGACGTCACCTTTTATGTGGCGTCGGCTGGCAATCCGTTCGCGTTCCATGGCGGGCGGTGCGTGGGGGTCTTCGGACCCGCCGGTCTGGCATTTACCGGTTTTCGAGCCCGCACCGTCCGCCACCTTTATTGGTGGCGCTGCTATCTGTCCTGTACGGAGCATTGCCATGAACACATCGGACTTCCGTTCCCTGCACGCGCAGTACGATCCGGACAACGCCGAAACCGAACGCGAGCCGTCCGTCGATCCCAACGCCTTCGTCGCCACGCTGCGCCGCATCGGATCTGGTGCGGCTGCGGATGGCCAACCTTGGCCGGAACGGCATCAACTGCCTGGGCGGTGTCTTCAGCTGGCTGATGCGGATTGCGCGCTGGCGGGGCTGCGTGTGGTGGCGGAACTGATGTTGGCTGCGGAGCGGACTCGGCAGAACGGTGCGCCCGAGGAGTACCTGGGGGATCGGGTAATGGAAGGGTTGAAGTTGGCTTGTGTGGCGTTGACTGCGCAAGTGGCTGAGCGGTTGCAGGTACACAAGTAGAACTCAAAGCTGGGTCGGGTGAGACGCGAGACCACGCAACGCCACGTGAGGCCTCATGGCATTGCAGACCTCCTCTCGACGGGTCAACATAGGCAAGTGAGGCCGCAGCTCAGAAGGGGGCGTCTTGCACGGTGTTAGCCAGAGCGAACAGAGGGCACCCGTGCAGAGGGGCTGTTTCGCCTTTTGTGGCAAAATTAGTGAATGATGGGTCGCGTTGGCGACGACCTCTACGACCCTGCAGGGACGCCATGAATATTCATCCTCAAAAAAATTACTCAGCTGTATCATTCTTCGCGGGCTGCGGAGGACTTGATCTAGGATTTCTGGGCGGGTTCGAGTATCGCGGGGAAAATTATGAAAGAAGTCGCATTAATATTATAAAAGCCTACGACTTTAACGCACGCGCAGTTGAAACCTATCGCGCCAATATAGGCCCAGACGCAGAAGTCTCGGATCTTGGAAAGGCAAAGGCAATGACAATGCCGAAAGCCGACATCCTAATTGGAGGATTTCCTTGCCAAGAGTTTTCCTTGTGCGGGCCACGAAAGGGCCTTCAGTCAGATCGCGGGAAGCTCTATAAATCTATGGTCAGGTATGCCAAAGCACACCACCCAAAGATAATTGTAGCGGAAAATGTAGCTAACCTCCTTTACATAAATGGAGGATGGGACTTTTCCGTGATAAAAAAGGAATTTTCACGCGCCGGATATCGCTGCATCGAGTGGAGCGTAAATGCCGCTGATTACGGAGTACCACAAAGCAGAAATCGCGTATTCGTTATCCTTGTACGAAATGATATTAAGAGCAACCCTCAGCGCCCCAGCGAAACCCACATGAATTGTTGGCGGACGACCGAGTGGGCCATTTCGGATCTTGAAAAAGTCAATGATGAGTCTATCCCAAATCAGTCGCAGTACTTCAAGGCCGCAGTAGCGTCCGGCGGCCATGGCCAGGGCGATGAAATTTCTAAGCGAGACAGTCCTAGCTACACCATCAGGGCGAACGCTAAATCGCGCATACAATTTCACTACTCACTACCAAGGCGATTAACCGTTCGCGAATGTGCTCGGATTCAGACTTTTCCTGACTCCTTTAGATTTCCATATGCAGCCACTGAATCAGTAATGCAAATTGGGAATGCCGTCCCCCCTGTTCTGGCAAATGCAGTAATGCGCTCAGTACTGGAATTCCTTGATTCACTCCCCCAATCCATCATGTCGAGCAAATCAACTGCAGCGCAGAGCTAATCATATAGCCCTACGCGAGAAAGCGGATTGACAATATCCAGATCAAGTAGAGGAAAGGATGCCAGAACCCCGACAGATAAAGGTGACGAGTCTTTCGGCCTTCACCAAGGAAATCGAAAAGCTTCTGGAAGCCATGCAGAAAGCCTGCGGTGATGCGGTGCAGCCTGCCAACTGGTATAGAGGCCATAGCCGAGCGAGTGCATATCCGCTGAAGCCCGGCCTATATCGACATCCAGGAGGCCTAAGTTTTGATGAACTTTATGAACTTGAAGATCGAATGCTTGCCTCTTTCAAGCGCCAGGCGATCCTGCACAACTTTGGTGGGGCGAACAATCCGGATCCAATGACGCAGCTGTTTTATATGCAGCACTACGGCGTACCAACTCGTTTGCTGGACTGGACGATCAACCCCTACATTGCTCTCTATTTTGCACTGAGCGGCGCTGTTCCTGATAAAACCGGCAACTACGACGATGATGCCGCCGTATGGGTCCTGGATCCCTATCGGTGGAACGAATGGGCAATGCAGGGGCTGGGATGGGCTGTCGAGCGAGGCCCAGCGGAAATGGACCACAAAGACGTCACCAGCTTCCACCCCAAAAGCTCTCCGGCCAAAAAGGGAGATACGCCGTACCCTTGGCCTGTAGCAATTGTCGGTGCTGCGAACACTCAGCGGATGTTTGCTCAAAGGGGATCATTTACAGTTTTCGGGACCGACATACGTCCTATGGAAGAAATTCATCAGGACAAAGGGGTTCCTAAGGACTGCCTGGTTATGCTGCGTATACCTGCGATATCAATTGACTCTCTACTTCGAACGCTAATTTCACTCGGATACACAGACTCAATGGCGTACCCTGACCTACAGGGCCTAGCTATGGAGATCAGACGCTTGAATGGGTTCCGCGTATGAGCACCGTCCCAAAGAAAACGTTCATCGTCAGCCAGCACGAGCCGGTTAGCCTGTGGGGCTGGCTTCAGGAGCTTCGTGCGGATCGATTGGACTTGTCCCCAACCTTCCAAAGGCGAGGAAGGCTTTGGTCGCGATTTAAGCGCGCGCACCTCATTGATTCTGTGATTAATGGATTTGATATCCCAAAGCTCTATGTGGCGGATTTCACATTAGCGCCTTCGGCACTAAACGAGAAGAAAAAACCGTACGCCGTAGTCGACGGCAGGCAGCGACTCGAAGCCTTCTTTGAATTCTTCAACGACGGACTCCCCCTCAATAAATCAGCGGTATTTGAACAACAGCCCTCACTGAAGATTGGAGGTCTGACGTACTCGCAGCTTAAAGAAATTGCCCCACATCTGGCTGAAAAGATTGAAGATTTTGAGCCAGTAGTTATGAGCATTGTGACAGACGACGATGCAAAGATTGCTGAAATGTTTGTCCGCCTCAATAGTGGCGAAGCGGCGAACAGTGCAGAGCGAAGAAATGCTCAGCCAGGGCCGGTCCCCGACTTAGTGCGGGAGCTTACCGCGCATCCATTTCTTTCCAACAGGATTAAATTTAGTACCGCGAGAATGGCAGAGTTCAACCTCGCTGCCAAGCTGCTAATGATCGAGCATCGCAAGGGCTTCGTCGACACCAAAGCAGCCAACCTTGACCGCTTTGTGCTTAATGTCGCGGAGGAAAGCGGAGCTATGAAGGTGGGCGATCTTACTT
Organism: Stenotrophomonas sp. GD03958; assembly: GCF_029839005.1. Classification (NCBI taxonomy): domain Bacteria; kingdom Pseudomonadati; phylum Pseudomonadota; class Gammaproteobacteria; order Lysobacterales; family Lysobacteraceae; genus Stenotrophomonas; species Stenotrophomonas sp. GD03958. The sequence continues at coordinate 29,826 of NZ_JAOBZT010000042.1, forward strand.
CAGATCAAGAGGGCGCGATTGCCGCGCTTGATGGATCCATGGCCAGATGCGTTAACGTCCTGGAAGACATGGCCACAATATTCGAACCTAGAGACAGGCTACTTAACGCTGCCGGCCACATCCCAGTTTATTACTGGGTCATTAGAAATTATCCCGAAGCAAGTGATAATTTCCGAGACTTTCTTGAGGAGTTCACGAATGCGGTGGATGAATCCCGGGAAGCATCAAGGTCCGGCATAGGCCGAGTGGATGATGAACTTCTCGTTTACTACACTTTCGGGCGAACCACTAATGATCAGAACAGCCTAAAAGGCCGTTACAGGATACTTACTGATCGCATGAAGAGAAAAAAACTAATCTAGCAGTGACACCCGCTGGATCTCGAACACCTTGCAAGAGACTATTTTTTTCTACCGAAATTCTCTCCAGAATATTTTTACCCAGCAGCAAAAAAAGGGCGGCCAGTGGCCGCCCTTTCGATTCATGCCCGAAGGACTACATCAAACCCCGACAGGATTAGCCTTCTCCGGATCAATCTTGTACTGCTTGATCGCCCGGGCCACATCCTTCGCGGTCATCTTCCCTTCCTTCGCCAGCGCCGCAATCGCGGCATGCGCGATGTAGTAGCGATCCACCTCAAAGAACCGGCGCAGGTTCGCACGCGTATCCGAACGGCCAAACCCATCGGTACCCAGCACGGTGTACGACATCGGCACGAACGCGCGGATCTGGTCCGCATACGCACGCACGTAGTCGGTGGCGGCAATCGCTGGACCCTGGCGGCCTTCCAGCAGCTCGGTCACGTAGGCCTTGCGCTGCTCACCTTCCGGATGCAGGCGGTTGGCACGTTCCACGTCGAAACCATCGCGACGCAGTTCGTTGAAGCTCGGGCAGCTCCAGATGTCGGCGGTCACGCCGAAGTCCTTGTCCAGCAGCTCGGCCGCGGCAATGGCTTCGCGCAGGATGGTGCCCGAACCCAGCAGCTGCACGCGCAGCTCGCCCTTCTTCGGCTTGCCGGCGTCGGTCAGCAGGTACATGCCCTTGACGATGCCCTCGGCCGCGCCTTCCGGCATTTCCGGGTGGGTGTAGTTCTCGTTCATCAGGGTGACGTAGTAGTACTCGTCCACCTGGTCTTCCATCATGCGCTTGGTGCCGTGCTGCAGGATCACCGTCACTTCGAAGCCGAAGGTCGGGTCGTAGCTGCGCACGTTCGGGATGCCACCGGCCACCAGATGGCTGAAGCCATCCTCGTGCTGCAGGCCTTCACCGTTCAGCGTGGTGCGGCCGGCAGTGCCACCCAGCAGGAAGCCGCGGGTACGCATGTCCGCTGCCTGCCAGGCGATGTCGCCCACGCGCTGGAAGCCGAACATCGAGTAGTAGATGTAGAACGGCAGCATCGGCACGTTGCTGACCGAGTAGCTGGTACCAGCGGCCATCCACGAGCTGATCGCACCCGGCTCGCTGATGCCCTGCTGCAGCACCTGGCCGCTCTGGTCTTCGCGGTAGAACATGAGCTGGTCGGCGTCCACCGGCTTGTACTTCTGGCCGAACGGCGCGTAGATGCCGATCTGGCGGAACAGGCCTTCCATGCCGAAGGTACGGGCTTCGTCGGCCACGATCGGCACGATGTGCGGGCCCAGTTCCTTGTCACGCAGGGTGATGTTCAGGCTCTGCACGAAGGCCATGGTGGTGGAGTAGCTGCGCTCGCCGCTGCTCTTCAGCAGGCGCTCGTAGGCTTCCAGCTTCGGCGCCACGAAGGTCTTGTCGGCCTTGCGGCGGCGCTGCGGCAGGTAACCGCCCAGCGCGGCACGGCGTTCCTGCAGGTACTGCACTTCCGGCGAATCCGGGCCCGGGTGGTAGAACGGCACCTGGCCGTCGGCCAGCTGCGCGTCGGTCACCGGAATGTTGAAGCGGTCGCGGAAGTGGCGCACCGCTTCGTCGTCCAGCTTCTTGGTCTGGTGGGTCGGGTTCAGTGCCTCACCGGCGCTGCCCATGCCGTAACCCTTCACGGTCTTGGCCAGGATGACGGTCGGCATGCCCTTGGTGTTCACGGCCTGGTGGTAGGCGGCGTACACCTTGTGCGGGTCGTGGCCACCACGGTTCAGGCGCCAGATGTCGTCGTCGGAAAGGCCGGCGACCATCGCAGCGGTTTCCGGGTACTTGCCGAAGAAATGCTCGCGGGTGTACGCGCCGCCGAAGGCCTTGCAGTTCTGGTATTCGCCGTCGACGGTTTCCATCATCAGCTTCTTCAGGACGCCATTGGTGTCCTTGGCCAGCAGGGCATCCCAGTAACCGCCCCACAGCAGCTTGATCACGTTCCAGCCGCCGCCACGGAACACGCCTTCCAGTTCCTGGATGATCTTGCCGTTGCCGCGCACCGGGCCGTCCAGGCGCTGCAGGTTGCAGTTCACCACGAAGATCAGGTTGTCCAGGCCTTCACGGCCGGCCAGGGCGATGGCACCCAGGGTTTCCGGCTCGTCGCTCTCGCCGTCGCCGATGAAGCACCACACCTTGCGGTCGGACTTCTCGATCAGGCCACGGTTTTCCAGGTAGCGCATGAACTGCGCCTGGTAGATGGCGGCCAGCGGGCCCAGGCCCATCGACACGGTCGGGGTCTGCCAGTAGTCCGGCATCAGCCACGGGTGCGGGTACGAGGACAGGCCACCGCCGTCCACTTCCATGCGGAACTTGTCCAACTGCTCTTCGCTGATGCGGCCTTCCAGGAAGGAACGCGCGTAGATGCCCGGGGCGCTGTGGCCCTGGATGAACAGCAGGTCGCCCGGGTGGTTTTCGCTCGGGGCGCGCCAGAAGTGGTTGAAGCCCACGTCGTACAGGGTGGCGCCGGAGGCGAACGAGGCGATGTGGCCGCCCAGGTCACCCGGCTTGCGGTTGGCGCGGACCACGGTGGCCATCGCGTTCCAGCGGATGATCGAACGGATGCGCCATTCCAGCTCGGCGTTGCCCGGGCTCTTGGCCTCGAACTGCGGCTCGATGGTGTTGACGTATTCGGTGGTGGGAGAGAACGGCAGGTAGGCGCCCGAACGACGGGTCAGTTCCACCATGCCTTCCAGCAGCTGATGCGCGCGCTCGGAGCCCTCGACATCAATAACGGCCTTCAACGACTCGATCCACTCCTGGGTTTCCACAGGATTCGGGTCGTTGTTCAGCACCTCGTTCAACCAGTTCATTAGCGCTCCCATAACCGCACGCACGCGCGCGACTGTTGTATAGATTTCTAGACCGCAAAGTGTAGCGCACCAAGGGCTTTCGTCACTTGGCTACGCAGGCGTATGGATGCAGGCGGCCAGTGTCCGCAAGGCCTGTCCCGCCCTGTCCAGCAGCAGGACAGGCCCCTGTTTCCGGCCGCTACGGCCTCTTGCGGCCGGTGCCCCGCTGTCGCATCAGGCCCGCTGCGTCCATGCGCAGGACGCAGTGTTACTGCTGCCGATGACGCTTCTGGGGCAGGTTTGGTGTCGGGGTCGGCCGCTTCCGGCGCCGGGCACTGAACCAGCGGCAACATGCCGCATCCGGCACTGGAAGTGCGCCGCTGGCGGCCGCAGGGTAGAGACCGAGTGCTGGCCCCAAGGCCCCGCTCCCTTCCACAGTTGCTGCCGGGGCGCCCTGCGAAGGGCGCCCCGTTTCTACGCGCGCCGCCCGCCGTGGCCCAAAACAGACCCGCTTGTGGCCGGATCGGGTGTTGTCGCTTTCGACATATCGATATATCGTTTGCACACTCGTTTACCGATATATCGAAATGAGCCGAAGCCCCTCTCCCAGAGCCCGTTCCATCGATTCGGCAGTACCGCGCCGCAACGGCCAGCCGCGCGTACTCAGCCGCGGCGACCTGCGCCTGCTGGTGCTGGCCCTGATCGGCGAGCAGCCACGCCATGGCTACGAGCTGATGCAGCTGATCAGCAACCAGTTCATGCAGGCCTACACGCCCAGCGCCGGCACCATGTACCCACTGCTGGCCAGCTTCGAGCAGGCCGGCTGGATCGAGGCCGAGGAAGTGGACGGCAAGCGGATCTTCCGCATCACCGCCGCCGGCGAGTTCGAGCTGAAGGTGCAGCGCACCCAGGTGCGGCTGGCGCAGCGACGCGCCTTCGACCGTGCCCGCGAGATCACCAAGGCCTCGCTGCCGGCGCCGTTGGCGGGCGCCCTGCACGAGTTCAAGCGGGCGCTGGTGCACCACCACGGACGCTGGGCCGAGGGCGAGGCGGACGAAGTGGCGGCGCTGCTGACGCGGGCCTCGGCCCTGCTCAACCGTACCGCCGGCAGCGAGAGCCAACCCTTTTCAACGACCCAGCCGGACTGACTCCAGCCAGGTCTCCCCCATGCCGCGCGCCCCAGCGCGACACCTTTACAGGTACCCCCCATGACTGAACACAACAACACGCGCCTGCGCCTGGATGTGCGCTTCCGTGAACTGACCGTGCTGCGCACTGAAGAGGTCACCCCGCACATGCGCCGCATCGTGCTGGGTGGCGCAGAGCTGGCCGGTTTCGATTCGCCCGGCGCCGACGACCACATCAAGCTGTTCTTCCCCAACGCTGCGGGCGAGATGGTGCTGCCGGTGCTGACCGCCGAAGGCCGCAGCTACCCGGACGGCAAGGAGCCTTCGCCGTCGCGTGACTACACCCCGCGCTGGTGGGATCACGAAAACGGCGAGCTGGCCATCGACTTCGTGCTGCACGACCAGGGCGTGGCCGGGCCGTGGGCCGAGCGCGCACAGCCCGGCGACACGCTGGTGATCGGCGGTCCGCGCGGCTCGTTCGTGGTGGCCGACAGCTACGACGCCTACGTGCTGATCGGCGACGAGACCGCACTGCCGGCCATCGCCCGATGGCTGGACGTGCTGCCGGACGGTGCCGAGGTGCAGGCCTTCATTGAAGTGCGCGACGAAGCCGAACGCCAGGACCTGCCGCAGTACGAGAACGTGCGCATCCACTGGCTGGAGCGCAACGGCTTCCCGGCGGCCAGCAGCACGCTGCTGGAAGACATGCTGACCGACTTCGAGGCCCCGGACGGTGATGTCTTCTACTGGATCGCCACCGAATCGCGCCGCGCACGGATGATGCGCAAGTTCATCGAAGGCCACCTGGGCGTGCCGCGCGACTGGATTCGTTCCACCGGCTACTGGAAGGCCCACCCGGACGAAACCGACGGCGATTGACCGGGCGGCCGGCGGGTTGCGCACCGTTGCCCGCATGCCCATGACCATGTAGAGCCGAGCCCACGCTCGGCTGCTCTCCGCTCCGCCATCGGAAACCCTCGCGCTGCGCGCGATGAGCCGAGCGTGGGCTCGGCTCTACAGGTGTTCCGCCGCCCGGTTCAACGCATCAGCCGCCAAGCAATGCGACAATCGCGCTCCTTTCCTGCAGCAACGAGGCCCACATGGCCAAACTGACCCTGGCCAGCGTGGATGCGCTGCGTGCCCGCTTCGCTGATGACGCTGCCTGCGATGCGGCCCTGGCCGCCTTCGCCGATACCGCTGCACTGCGCACGCCGCTGCGCGAGCTGGTGGAAGCACAGCACCGCTACCTGCAGGCCGAGTTCGAAGTGGCGCAGGTGGCCGATGTGCTGCGCCGCGACCAGAAGTACGCGCCGGTGGGCCGCCCGTCGGTGCACATCGTGCAGCTGCGCAAGCAGCAGGCCGCGACCAAGCAAGCCGCGCTGATCGCACGCCAGGTGGTGGCGCAGGTGGCGCAGACCTTCGTGCGCGTGAGCGGGATGACGGTGAAGGCCAAGCAGAGCCCGAGCGAAGCGTGTGTGGCATGGTTGGGCGCGTTGCGCTGAGGGATCGTGCGGACCAACGGTCCGCACCCACCAGATGCCGGTTGGCACCTACCGGGTAGTGCCGGCCGCTGGCCGGCAACCCCATCGGCATCGGGCACCTCGCATGCAGAGCCCAAAAAGAAGGCCCGCTTTTCAGCGGGCCTTCTGCCTTCTCACGACGAGTGAGTGGGGTGCATCAAGCCGCCGGCTTTTCGCCGGTGGCTTCGGTGGTGATGCGGATCTTCACTTCATCGCTGACGTTCGGGGCGTAGGCGCCGACGCCGAAATCGCTGCGCTTCAGGGTGGTGGTGGCATCGAAGCCGGCGGCCGGAACCTTGGCCATCGGGTGCTCGCCGCCGCCGTTGACAGTGACGTCCAGGGTGACCGGCTTGGTGATGCCCTTGATGGTCAGGTCGCCGGTGACGGTCAGCTTGTTGGTGCCGGCCGCTTCCACCTTGGTGCTCTTGAAGGTGGCATCGGCGAACTTGGCGGCGTCGAAGAAGTCGGCGCTCTTCAGGTGCTCGTCGAACTTGGCGGTGAAGCTGTTAAGGCCGCTCAGCGGCAGCTTCACTTCCACGGTGGACTTGGTCACGTCTTCGGCGTTGTACACCAGGGTGCCTTCGACGTTGCCGAAGTGCGCGCTCGGGTTGGAGAAGCCGAAGTGGCTCCACTGCGCCAGCACGTCGGTGTGGCTCGGGTCCAGCTTGTAGGTGCCCGAGGCGATCTTGATCGCTTCGGCAGCCGGCGCGGCAGCAGCGGCATCGGCAGCCGGGGTGGCAGCCTGCTCGGTGGTGGCCGGGGCGGCGGCATCGGCAGCCGGGGCAGCGGTGTCGGCCGGCTTGGAGCAGGCGGCGATGGCCAGGGTCAGGGCCAGCGGCAGCAGCAGTTTACGGGTGGCGCTCATCTGAGGAACTCTCCGGATCGTAGGGTGGGTACACGGTGCAGCAATGGCCCGCCGCGGAACAGCGGGCCCGAAACCGATACAGCGACTTACGCGATGCGCGCCGCTTCGTCGAACGACAGGCGCGGCAGGCGCGGGAACAGGCCCGCCGGATCACCGTAACCCAGGTTGACCAGGAAATTCGACTTGATGGCGGTGCCGGCGAAGAAGGCTTCGTCGACCTTGGCCGGGTCGAAGCCGGACATCGGGCCGGCATCCAGTCCCAGCGCGCGCGCAGCCAGGATCAGGTAGGCACCCTGCAGGCTGCCGTTGCGGATGGCGGCTTCGTGGCGGCCTTCCTGCGGGCCGTCGAACCAGGCCTTGGCATCGGTGTGCGGGAACAGGTACGGCAGCTTCTCGTGGAAGTCCAGGTCGAAACCGATGATGACGGTGACCGGCGCGGCCATGGTCTTGGCCAGGTTGCCTTCGGACAGCGCCGGGGCCAGCTTGTCCTTGGCCTCCTTCGAGGTGACGAAGACGAAGCGCGCCGGCGTGGTGTTGGCCGCGGTGGGGCCCCACTTCACCAAGTCGTACAGTTCCTTCAGCAGGCTCTCGGGGACCGGCTTGTCGAGGAAGGCGTTCTGGGTGCGGGCCGTACGGAACAGCTGATCAAGGGCGGCGGCGTCGAGCGCGTGGGACATCGGTGGATCTCCAGGGCGGCGAAAGGAAGTCAGTGCCCGCGGGCGGCGCGGGGCGAAACGACGAGCCGCAGTGTAGAGTGTCGCGACTGTTGCAACACCCAGCAGGGCTGAAACGAATTAATGCCAATGGTGAAACGATCGAGCGCGCCATGGACGGTCACCGACGGCCGTGCGGGCAATGTCCGCCAGGCGGTCGCGCTGGCCTCGGCACTGCGCCAGGGCACCCACCGACCGCTGCTCCTGCAACCGCGCGCACCCTGGCGCTGGCTGTCGCCGCGGCGCCTGCCCGGCGATGTGAATGGCTATGGCGAGGCCTTCGCGACACTGGCTGCCGAGGCCCCGGCGCTGGCGATCGGCTGTGGCCGCCAGGCCGCCGGTGCCCTGCGCGTGCTGCGCGCACGCGGCAGCCAGGTGGTGCAGATCCTCGACCCGCGCATCAGCGCCCGCCATTGGGACGTGGTGGTGGTGCCCGAACACGATGCCCTGCGTGGCAGCAACGTGCTCACCCTGCTCGGCAGCCTCAACCCGGTGGACGACGACTGGCTGGCCTGGGGCCGCGCCGCGTTCGCCGGCTTCAGTACCCTGCCTGGCCCGCGCACGGCGCTGCTGGTGGGCGGGCCGACGCCGCTGGCACCGTGGGACGAGAACGCAATGGTCGGCGTATTCCAGGCGCTGGCCGAGCAGATCCGCAATGAAGGCGGCAGCCTGCTGGCAACCACCTCGCGACGCACGCCGCCGGCCCTGGCCGAGATCCTGCGCGCGAAGTTCGCCAACCTGCCGCACGTGATCTGGGGCGATGGTGGCGACGGTACCAATCCTTATGGCGGCCTGCTCGGCTGGGCCAACCGCGTGGTGGTCTCGCCCGATTCGGTGAACCTGCTCTCTGAAGCCTGCGCCACGCGCATGCCGGTGATGGTGGCGCTGGCCAAGACCGCGCAGGGCCGGCTGGCCCGCTTCCAGCAGCAGCTGCGCGAACGCGGGCGCTTGCAGCCGCACTGGCTGGACTGGCAGTACGACCGCATCGAGCCACTGCGC
>NZ_JAOBZT010000043.1:0-36966 GCF_029839005.1 Stenotrophomonas sp. GD03958
CTGCTGGCCGTCAGGAAATCGAAGACCGTGGCCGGCGCCTGCCGGCGGCACTGCGCTCGATCCTGCTGATGGTCGATGGCCGTCGCGACGACACTGAACTGCGCGGCCTGTTGGAAGGCCTGCGCGCGCCTGCCGATGCGCTGGAGCAGCTGGCCGCGCAGGGACTGATCGAAGTGATCGGCGGAAGTGCAGAGGTCGTGCCGGCGCGTGGCATCAGCACCGGTCGCGAACAGGACCCGGCGCTGTACCAGCAGCTGTACGACGCGATGAGCGATGCGGTGCGGCGCCATCTGGGCCTGAAGGGCTACTTCATGCAGTTGAAGATCGAACGCTGCACCGATGCGCTGGCGCTGGAACGCCTGTGCCCGGAACTGCTGGCAGCGGTGGGCAAGGCGCGCAGCCCGGCGCTGGCACAGCGCTGGTGGCAGGAAACTCAGGCCGCCGTGGTCAAGGGTGGTGGTGAGGTCGTGCAGGCCTGAGCCACCGCGTAAAGTGATCGGTTCACTTCCCCACAAGGAGTCCCGCGTGCAGGACGACCACGACGACACCGATACCCCCGGCTGGGACGCGATCAATGCGGCGCTGGCGCCGCTGTATGCCGGGCAGGAGCCACGTCACTTCGGCACCGCGCTTCCGTACACGCTCGGTGGCCAGGATCCGCTCGATGGCATCAGCGTGTACTGGGCGGATGCGCCGGTACCCCACTGGCACTACGTGACTTACGGCTTCTCCGAGCTGTATGCCAAGGAGAGCAGTGATGCCGCCACCAGCGGCTATGGTTTCGAGCTGACGTTCCGTCTCGCCGCCGAAGCCGCTGAGAACGCCGACAGCACGCCGCCGGTGTGGCCGATGAACCTGCTGCAGAACCTGGCGCGTTATGTGTTCGCCAGCGGCAACGTGTTCGAGGATGGCCACCATCTGAATGCCAACGGCCCGATCGCGCTGGAGACCGACACGCGGCTGTGCCATCTGGCGTTCATTGCCGACCCGCAGTTGCCGGCACGCGACACCGCCAATGGCCACCTGCAGTTCCTGCAGCTGGTCGGGCTGACCGATGAGGAGATGGAAGCGGTCAAGCGCTGGTCCACGCGCGGCGTGCTGCAGGTACTGCAGCCGGCAATGCCACTGTGGATCAGCGACCTGCACCGCGGCAACCTGCTGGAGGACCAGGCGCTTGCCGCGCAGGTGCGGGAAGGCAGCGAGCGCGAGGGCTCCAGCACCGGCATGCTGTTCATCGAGACGTTGGACTGGCGGCAGGAGGCGGGCGTCACCACGCTGGTGCTCGGCGCCGGCCAGGTGGCCAGCGTGTGCGAGCTGCTGCCCTTGCGCCTGCGCCACGGCAGATCGCTGGAACTGGTCAGCCGCGAGCGGCAGTGGGAGTTCGTCGCGAACGGGGGCGGTGAAGCGGCGGACGTATCCGCCGACAGCGCGCGCTGGTCACTGGACGAGGCGGGCCTGCAGGCCCTGGCAGGGGTGCGCGCCGAGCGCGGGGTTTACCCGCTGGCGGGGGCGCTGCGCATCGAAGTGGTGCCGACCTACCTGCGCGATGCCAACGGTGAAGTGATCCGCCAGATCGGTTGACCACGCCCTGGCATATCGGCCCCCGCCTGCGCAGGGCAGAGGGGTCAGGCCCGTCCGACACGCGAACGGCTCTGACCCCGGGTCATGGTCAGGCCAGCCCTTCGGCCTTCAATGCGGCCTGCACGCCGGCATCGGCATCCATGCGCGCCTTGTAGGCGGCCAGGTTGTCCAGGCCCGACAGGTCGACCTTGGTACCGGCGGCCCAGCGCAGGGTGATGTAGAAGTACGGGTCGGCGAAGCTGCGGAAGCCGGCCAGCCACGGCTTGTCGGCCAGCTGCCTGTCGGCGGTCTCGAACAGGCCACGCAGGCGCTTGTGCGCGGCGGCGCGGATCGCATCGAACTGGCTCTCGTCGGCGATGAACTTGCCCGGCGCGAACAGCGGCGAGAACGCCGGATGCACGTCGGAATTGACGAAGGCCAGCCAGCGGGTGGCTTCGGCGCGCTGGCGCGGGCTGCCGTCACCGCCGAGGCCGGCCTGCGGGAAGCGATCGGCGATATAGCCCATGATCGCGGCGTTCTGCAGCAGCACGAAGTCGCCGTCGACCAGCGCGGGCACCGCGCCGGCCGGATTGATCTTGAGGAATTCCGGACCCTTCAGGGTGTCCTTGTTCAGCAGTTCAACCTCGAACGGCTGGCCGGTCCACTGCAGGGCGATGTGGTCGGCGGTGGAACAGGCACCGGGCTTGCTGTACAGCTTCATGGGAACTCCAGGTGATGCGGGCGGGAAACGCCCACTATCCCAGAGCCTGCCGGCAGGCGGCAACGCTGCCGCCGGCACGGATCGTTACGACTGCCGCGGCTTGAGGTTCTGCACCTTATAGAAGGTGTGATCGCCGATGGTGGCCACCTGGTAGGCATTGCGCCAGTTCGGGCTGGCGATGGACAGCGCGGCGAAGTGGCTGGCACCGGGCACGATCTCGCGGCGCTCGCCGGCCGGCAGCGCCCAGTTGCGCTCGGCGTCGAAGGCCACGTTCATTGCCTCGCTCCAGGCCGCGTCGTTGCCCAGCTGGGTGCCGGGGGAGACGATGGTCGGTGCGAACTGCTTGCGCGCGGTGACGACCTGGCACATCGAGTCGCCCCACAGGCCGCTGTCAAGGCGACGCAGGGCGACCTCGGCGACGGCCTGTTGGCCTCGCAGCGTCTGGTCGCGGGCTTCCAGGTAAACGGTGGTGCTCAGACACAGTGAATCAGCGGCCGGCTGCGGCAACAACTGCGACAGCCAGAGAATCCAGGCCAGTTTCATATAACTCCTTGCTCCGTATGGGCCGCACCTTCCGGTTCCGGCCGCGGGGGCGACAGGAGGCGGGGTACGACTTGGCGTCATGGGGAGGCGGCCATCGGGGCCGCCCCGTGGGCAGCCCCAAAAAGAATCGATCAGTACTGATCGGTGGGGCCACGCCAGCTCACCGGAAACTGGCTGGTGAGCGGAAAGATGGCGCAAGGTAGGGGGGCATAGCCGAACCCATCGTGAACCGCCCGGCTTGACATTCAGGTTCCACGGAGGTGACGGAAATCACATTCCGTCCCCCATTCAGGCGCTCATCAGAGCGTGGCGGCCACCCGGCTGCCCTGGTCGATGGCCCGCTTGGCGTCCAGTTCGGCCGCTACATCGGCACCGCCGATCAGCTGCGCGTTGATGCCGGCGGCCTGCAGTTCGGCCTGCAATGCGCGGTTCGGTTCCTGCCCGGCGCAGATCACCACATGGTCTACCGGCAGCAACTGTTCGCTGCCTTCCACGCGGATGCGCAGGCCCTCGTCGTCCACCCCCAGATACTCGACGCCACCGAGCATGCGCACGCCCTTGGCCTTCAGCGTGGCGCGATGGATCCAGCCGGTGGTCTTGCCCAGCCGCGCGCCCGGCTTGCCCGGGCTGCGCTGCAGCAGCCACAAGCGCCGCGGTGACGGCTCGACCTCGGGCCGGCCCAGCGAGCCGCGTGCCTCGAAGCTGGCGTCCACGCCCCATTCGGCCATCCAGCGCTGCGGGTCCAGCGATGGCGACTCGCCAGCGTGGCTGAGGAATTCGCCGACGTCGAAGCCGATGCCGCCGGCGCCGATGATCGCGGCAGTGGCGCCCACTTCGACGCGGCCCAGCAGTACGTCCAGATAACTGACCACCTTGGCGTGGTCGGCGCCGGGGAAGCTGACCTTGCGCGGGGTGATGCCGGTGGCCAGCACCACCTCGTCGAAGCCGGCCAGGCTGGACGCGTCGGCGCGGGTGTTCAGGCGCAGCTGCACGCCGGTTTCGGCCAGCTTGTGGCGGAAATAGCGCAGGGTTTCGTGGAACTCTTCCTTGCCGGGGATGCGCTTGGCCACGTTGAACTGGCCGCCGATCTCATCGTGGGCATCGAACAGGGTGACCTGGTGGCCACGCTGGGCCGCGACAGTGGCACAGGCCAGGCCGGCCGGGCCGGCACCGACCACGGCAACCTTCTTCGGCGCGAGGGTGGGGCGATAGACCAGTTCGGTCTCGTGCGCGGCGCGCGGATTGACCAGGCAGCTGGCCAGCTTGTTCTCGAACACGTGGTCCAGGCAGGCCTGGTTGCAGGCGATGCAGGTATTGATCGCTTCCGCGCGGCCTGCACGGGCCTTGTTGGGCCATTGCGGGTCGGCCAGCAGCGGACGTGCCAGCGACACCATGTCGGCGCCGCCGCCGGCGAGGATGCGTTCGGCGACGTCGGGCATGTTGATGCGGTTGGTCGCCACCAGCGGCAGCGTCACATGCGGTTTCAGTTTGGCGGTGACACCGGCGAAGGCCGCACGCGGCACCGAGGTGGCGATGGTCGGAATGCGCGCCTCGTGCCAGCCGATGCCGGAATTGATGATCGTCGCGCCAGCCGCCTCGATGGCCTGCGCCTGCTGCACGATCTCGTCCCAGTTGCTGCCGTCGTCCACCAGGTCGACCAGCGACAGGCGGTAGATGATGATGAAGTCCGGGCCGCAGGCCTCGCGGATGCGGCGCACGATCTCCACTGCAAAGCGCATGCGTTGGTTGGCGTCGCCACCCCAGCGGTCGGAGCGCTTGTTGGTGCGCGGGGCAATGAACTCGTTGATGAGGTAGCCCTCCGAGCCCATCACCTCCACCCCGTCGTAGCCGGCCTCGCGGGCCAGCTTCGCGCTGCGCGCGTAGTCGGCGATATGCCGCTCGACGCCACTGGCCGACAGCGCGCGCGGGGTGAACGGGTTGATCGGCGCCTTCAGCTTCGACGGTGCCACCGACAGCGGGTGATAGGCATAGCGGCCGGCGTGCAGCAGCTGCAGGCAGATCTTCGCGCCGTGCTGGTGCGCGGCGGCGGTGAGCTGCCGGTGCGGGCGTACCTCCCAGGGCCAGGACAACTTGCCGCCAAAGGGCTTCAGCCAGCCCACCACGTTCGGTGCGAAGCCGCCGGTGACGATCAGGCCTACGCCGCCCTCGGCGCGTTCGGCGAAGTAGGCCGCCAACCTTGGGAAGTCGCGGGCGCGATCTTCCAGTCCGGTGTGCATCGAGCCCATCAGGACGCGGTTGCGCACCTGGGTGAAGCCCAGATCCAGCGGGGCGAACAGATGGGGATAGGCGCTTTCGTTGGCTGGCGACATGGTCGATACGCTTGCGTACGGAAGCGCGAAGCGTGCCGCGAAATGGCGGCCGGGGCAAGGGCCGCTGGATCGCGCCTGCAGCGCTGCCCCCGAACTCGGGGGGGGGGCGGTAGTGCCGGCCGCTGGCCGGCATTCGGGTCAACTCAGGACGATTGTGGTTGTCGGCCTGCGGTCGGCACGACCGGGCGGCGGCCGATCCCGAACCAGCCCAGGGTGACGCCGCACAGCGGGCCGATCAGCAGGGCGAAGGCGAGGGTGCCGAGGCCGACGTTGCCGCCCAGCCACCAGCCCAGCAGCAGCACGCTGCCTTCGATGAGGCTGCGCACCTTCCAGATCGCCCAGCCGGTGCGGGCATGCAGGCCGGTCATGAGGCCATCGCGTGGACCCGGGCCGAGGCGGGCGCCGATGTACAGGCCGGTGGCCAATGCCACCAGCAGCATGCCCGCGCAGAACATCGTCAGTTGCCAGCCAAGGCCGACGGCCGGCGGCAGCAGCCACAGCCCGAACTGCGCGGAGGGACCGATCAGCATCACGTTGAGCACGGTGCCGACGCCCGGCTTCTGCCGCAGCGGCCACCACAGCAGCAGCACCAGTGCGCCGATCACATTGGTGGCCAGGCCAAACGAGAGCGGGGTCTGCGCGGCGATGCCCTGTGACAGCACATCCCACGGCGCCACGCCGATGGCGGCACGGATCATCAGCGAAGCACCAAAGCCGTACAGGAACAGGCCAGTGATCAGTTGCAGCAGGCGCAGGGGCAGGGCGGTGGGCACGGTGGGCTCGGGGGAGAGGAATCTGTTTCCACCGTAATCCCGATTCAGTCACTTCAATAGATACAGATGCCGACCAATCCGCCGCTACAGGCGGAATCTGTAGCGCCGAGCCCATGCTCGGCTGCTTTGCCTGGCACCACCAGCCGAGCATGGGCTCGGCTCTACATGACGCTTCAGTCGTCCCAGCCGACCAGTGCCAGCTTGCCCACCGTGCGTCCGCTGGCCAGGCGCTGATGCGCAATGTCCAGATTTGCCGCATTGATCGTGCCCAGTGACTCACTGAGCGTGCCGCGCAGCTGGCCAGCATCGATCATGCTGGCGGCGCGGCTGAGGATGCGGTGCTGTTCGATGCGGTCGGCGGTGGCAAAGCGCGAGCGCGCGAACATGAATTCCCAGTGGATGCCGATGCACTTGGCCTTGTAGGGATCGCCGATGTGCAGCGGGCCACGTGGCTCGACGATCAGCCCGACATGTCCCTGCGGCGCCAGCAGCTGGCCCAGCTCATCCCAGTACTGGTCGGTGTCGGCCAGGTTGAGTGCGACCTGCACCGCGTCGATGCCGAGCGCATGCACCTGGGCCTGGAGCGGCTGCCGGTGATCGATCACGTGCCGGGCACCCATCTGCCGGCACCAGTCGGCCGAGGCTTCGCGCGACGCAGTGGCGATCACCTCGAAACCCGCATGGCGGGCCAGCTGGATCGCCATCGAGCCGACGCCGCCCGCACCGCCGATCACCAGCAGGTTCTGGCCGGCGTGGCGGCAATCATCCAGCCGCAGGGGCATGCGCTCGAACAGCAGTTCCCAGGCAGTGAGCGTGGTCAGCGGCAGTGCCGCGGCCTCGGCGAAATCCAGCGTGGTGGGTTTGCGCGCGACCAGCCGTTCGTCCACCCATTGGTACTGCGCGTTGCACCCCGGGCGGGTGACATCACCGGCGTAATAGACCTCATCACCGGACGCGAACAGGCTGGCCTCGTCGCCGATCGCCTCCACTACGCCGGCCGCGTCCCAGCCAAGGATGCGAGGTGCCTGGAGCGTGGCTGGATCCGTGCTGGCACGCTGCTTGCCGTCGACCGGGTTGACCGAAATCGCCTCGACCCGCACCAGCAGGTCACGCCCCCGTGGAGGCAGCGGCGGAGGAAGGCGGATATCGCACAGCGCGGGGGCGGACTCACGACTCAGGGCGACGGCTTTCATCACGGCTCCGGCTGGGTTCGTGGTTCCATCATAAGGTTCCTCACCTTTTCGCAGAGACGCTGAACTGCTCATCGCAGCGCGCTGCGCAATGTGTCGTTTCCAACGCCTAAACCCCGTCAAACCCTTGCAGCGTGAGGGTCTTGCGGATTTTCATCATCCTGTATAGGGTTTCAACGTCGGACCGATGGACGGTCGGGCGCAACACTTCACATGTTACGGGACTGTTAACATGGCCTTCACCCGCCTGAGCATAATGTTCGCGGCGGTGGCGTGCTGAATCGGCTGTCGTACATCGACGCACTTGTGCTGGCCCATGCCTCTACCGGTTTCATACCCCCGAAATAGGAGCTGTACTCAATGAACAAGAAGATCCTTACTGCCGCGCTGCTGGGCGGCCTGGCTTTCGCCCAGGCAGCTTCGGCGCAGGAGTTCGATGACCGCTGGTACCTGACCGGTTCGGCCGGCTTCAACTTCCAGGACAGCGACCGTCTGACCAATGATGCTCCGTTCGTGACCCTGGGCCTGGGCAAGTTCATCAGCCCGAACTGGTCGCTGGACGGTGAGCTGAACTATCAGAACCCGAACTTCGATTCGAACAAGGACCTGAACTGGTCGCAGTACGGCGTCTCGCTGGACCTGCGTCGCCACTTCATCAAGGAAGGCCGCGGCTGGAACCCGTACATCGTCGGTGGCCTGGGCTACCAGAAGTCGGAAGAAGAGTACCCGGCGCTGAATGCCAACGGTCCGCGCCAGCGTAAGGACGGCAACGTTGCCGCCAAGCTGGGCGTCGGCCTGCAGACCACCTTCGAAAAGCGCGTTGCTGTCCGCGCCGAAGTGGCTTACCGCGCTGACTTCGACGACCAGAGCGTTGCCGCTCCGAACGAAGACTGGTTCGGTGACGTGCTGGCTTCGGTCGGCGTCGTGATCCCGCTGGGCCCGGCTCCGGTCGCGGCTGCTCCGGCTCCGGCTCCGGTTGCCCCGAGCTGCGCCGATCTGGACGACGACGGTGACGGCGTCAACAACTGCGACGACAAGTGCCCGAACTCGCAGCCGGGTCAGACCATCGGTCCGGACGGTTGCCCGGTGCCGGTCTCCATCGACCTGAAGGGCGTCAACTTCGACTTCGACAAGTCGAACCTGCGTCCGGACGCCGTGGCGATCCTGAGCGAAGCCACCGAGATCCTGAAGCGTTACCCGGATCTGCGCGTTGAAGTTGCCGGTCACACCGACTCGAAGGGTACCGACGCTTACAACCAGAAGCTGTCGGAGCGTCGCGCCACCGCCGTGTACAACTACCTGACCAAGAACGGCGTTGACGCCGGTCGCCTGGTCGGCCCGATCGGCTACGGCGAGAGCCGTCCGATTGCTCCGAACACCAACCCGGATGGTTCGGACAACCCGGAAGGTCGCGCCAAGAACCGTCGTACCGAGCTGAACGTCCAGAACTAAGTTCTGACGCTCTGCCAGTAGGACACAGCAGGACCCGGCTTCGGCCGGGTCTTGTTGTTTCTGCGGCACTCAATCCAGGCATCTGGTGGTCCGCAAGTAACCGTTCGTCGGGTTTTTATCCTTAAAACCAACGAGTTGCCGTATTCATTGAAAGTGGCGCTTGAAAGCTGTCGCGGCATTGCTAAACTCGCCGCGTCCCTTCCTTTCCTGGATGCCCCTCATGCTGCGCTCTGCATCGGCCGCCTTCCTGGCGCTGGCCCTGGTTCCCGCCGCCCACGCTGCGGTCGATTGCTCGGTCAACACCAGCGCCTCGCCGCTGCCGCTGCCGGCCACGACCATCGCGCCGGTGGCCGACGAGCTGTACATCCGTGGCAACCAGCTGGGCATGCCGGCCGGCGTGCTGAGCAGCAACTACGACCCGTCGCAGTCGCTGGACCAGGTGCTGCAGCGGCTGCGCATCGATGGCTGCCAGAACATCGCCAAAGCCATTCCAAGCGCACCGGCGGTGAAGCCGAACGATCCGGCGGCCTACAAGCCGCAGACCGAATTCGACAACACGCCCTGGCGCTTCGACATGAGCCAGAACGGCAAGCGCATGACCGCCGAAGAGTTCGACGCCTGGATGAAGGCGCGCGGTGTGCGTGTGGTCAAGGCGCGTCCGGCCCCGGCCGCCACGCCGGCGGCGGCTGAAGCACCGGCTGAGACCAAGCCGGTCGACAAGAAATAAGCACCGCGGGGAGCAGAGGCTTGCGCACGCGCCGCCCACCTGCTGCCCCCGCTGCCCGCTCCCACGCACCGCGTGGGCGTGCGACTTCCGCTGCCGCTTCCGCCGGTGTCCGCCATGGCCTGGCGCGCGTACTGTCCAAGGCCGGCGTGTGCTCGCGCAGCGAGGCCGCGCGCTGGATTGCCGAGGGCCGCGTGCGGGTGTCCGGCCGGATCGTGCGCGACCCGGAATTTCCGATTGGCCAGCCGGTGCCGCCGATCGAGGTCGATGGCCAGCCCATGGGCGCGCCACAGCGCCTGTACCTGATGCTCAACAAACCGCGCGGGGTAGTGACCACCGCGCAGGACGAGCGCGGCCGCGACACCGTCTACCGCTGTTTCGATGGCGCGGGGCTGCCGTGGATCGCGCCGGTCGGGCGCCTGGACAAGGCCAGTGAAGGGCTGTTGCTGTTCAGCAACGATCCGCAGTGGGCGGCGCGCCTGACCGACCCGCAGACCGGGCCGGACAAGACCTACCACGTGCAGGTTGATGGCCTGCCCGATGACGCCACGCTGGCGGCACTGCGGGCCGGCGTGGAGGACGAGGGCGAGTTCCTCGCCGCCCGTGCCGTGCGCGTACTGCGCAGTGGCGACAAGACCGCATGGCTGGAGGTGGTCCTCGACGAGGGCCGCAATCGCCATATCCGCCGCCTGTTGGCGGCCTTCGACCTGCAGGTGCTGCGCCTGGTCCGGGTCGCGATCGGCGGGCTGCAGCTCGGCGATCTCGGCAAGGGCCAGTGGCGGGTCCTGCAGGTCAGCGACCAGCAGCGGCTGGGGGCCGCTGCACCGGGCTGATCATCGCCCGTGGCCGGCGTTTGCCGGCCGCCGTTCCAGGCGTAGGGGGCGCCTGGCTGTCGAATATCCCGAACGGAGCCTGCCATGTACCACCTGACCCTCAATCAAACCCTGCGCTGCGCAGGCCTGCTGCTGCCGATGGTGCTGCTGAGCGCCTGTGGTGGCCACAAGAAGGTGGCCAAGGCGGAAACGCCGGCCGAGACCCCGGTGGTGGAAGTGAAGACCCCGGAGCTGGATGGTCGCGGCAGTTACCGCTTCCTGATGAGCAACGGCGACAAGAAGATGACCGCCGATGAGTTCGATGCCTGGATGAAGGCCAACGGTATCCGCGTAGCCAAGGGCAATGGCCAGGATGCCGCCGCCAAGCCGGTGGTGGTGGCCAGCAAGGACGAGCCGAAGGGCAAGAAGAAAAAGAAATGACGCGCGTCGCGCGTCATTTCGATAGCGCCGGGCCGTGCCCGGCGAGCGCATGGCGCGGCTTTCGGGAAATCGCCGGGCATGGCCCAGCGCTACCCCTGGGGATCCGACCCCGGTGCGGTCAGCCCTTGACCACGCCCAGTTCGACGCCGATGCGGGTGAATGCATCGATCGCGCGGTCCAGATGCTCGCGGCTGTGCGCGGCGCTGATCTGGGTGCGGATGCGCGCCTGGCCCTTGGGTACCACCGGGAAGAAGAAACCGATCGCGTAGATGCCTTCTTCGAGCAGGCGCTCGGCGAACTTCTGCGCCAGCGGCGCGTCGTACAGCATCACCGGGCTGATCGGATGCACGCCCGGCTTCACGTCGAAACCGGCCGCGGTCATTTTTTCGCGGAAGTAGGCGGTGTTCTCGGCCAGCGTGCTGCGCAGGTCGTCGGCGGCGGCCAGCATTTCGAATGCCTTGATGCCGGCGGCCACCACGTGCGGCGGCAGCGAGTTGGAGAACAGGTACGGGCGCGAGCGCTGGCGCAGCAGTTCGATCACCTCGGCGCTGGCGCAGGTGAAGCCGCCAAGTGCGCCACCCATGGCCTTGCCCAGGGTGCCGGTGATGATGTCGATCTTCTCCAGCACGCCCTTGACCTCGGCCGAACCGCGGCCGGTGGCGCCAAGGAAACCGGTGGCGTGGCATTCGTCGATGTGCACCAGCGCGTTGTACTTCTTCGCCAGTGCGGTGATTTCGTCCAGCGGGGCGATGAAGCCGTCCATCGAGAACACGCCGTCGGTGGTGATCAGCTTGGTCTTGCAGCCGGCGGCATCGGCGGCCTGCAGCTGGGCTTCCAGGTCGGCCATGTCGCAGTTGGCATAGCGGAAACGCTTGGCCTTGCACAGGCGCACGCCGTCGATGATCGACGCATGGTTCAGTGCATCGGAAATGATCGCGTCATTCTCGCCAAGCAGTGGCTCGAACAGGCCGCCATTGGCATCGAAGCAGGCCGCGTACAGGATGGTGTCCTGCTTGCCGAAGAAATCGGCGATCTGCTTCTCCAGCTGCTTGTGCAGGTCCTGGGTGCCGCAGATGAAGCGCACCGACGCCATGCCGAAGCCGTGGCTGTCCAGCGCGTCCTTGGCGGCCTGGATCAGGTCCGGGTGGTCGGCCAGGCCCAGATAGTTGTTGGCACAGAAATTCAGCACCGTGCGGCCGTCGTCGAGGGTGATCTCGGCCGACTGCGGGCTGGTGATGATCCGCTCGGACTTGAACAGGCCCTGGGCGCGGATGGCGTCCAGTTCCTCGGCGTAGTGGCGGGTCAGGGCGGAGGAGGGGTCGGTCATGGCGTGGGCACGGTTCTGAGCGGGGAAACCGCTGATTCTACCGGGCATCGCCGCTTGCCAACCGGCGCAGTTGCGGCATCACCACAGCGGACACATGTTGCATCGCAATAGCAAACGGGTTAAAAAATCGTGAACCGGCGCTGTCCCGCTCCGGCCGCTCCCGCCTTCCGCGCCACGCCACCGCCCCCACCGGAGACGCTCATGAAGCACGCCCGTGCCTGCCTCGCCATTGCCGCTGCCCTGTCCATGGCCGCCCCGTTCACCGCCAGTGCCCAGGAAGACGAATCGCCGTACGGCTGGAACGTCACCGCCGTTTCCGATTACCTGTTCCGTGGTGTCTCACAGACCGACGAAAAGCCGACCCTGCAGGCGGGGTTCACCTACACCTCGCCGGTCGGCCTGTATGCCGGTGTCTGGGGTTCGGGCGTCGACTTCGGTCCGGGCGACCCGAGCACCGAGGTCGACTACCAGATCGGCTATGGCGTTGACGTCACGCCCCGCGTCAATTTCGACGCCCTGCTGAACCGCTACACCTACCTCGGTGCCAGCGAGCTGAACTACAACGAGCTGATCACCACCACCACGCTGGATGAGACCTACAAGCTGACGGTGGCCTACACCAACGATGTCTGGAACAGCAGCACCGATGGCTGGTACTTCGGCCTGGGCGGCAGCTGGGGCCTGCCGAAAGACTTCACCCTGAATGCCAACGTCGGCCGCAGCACCTTCGAGGACGGCATCGCCAAGGACTATACCGACTGGAACGTCGGCGTCGAACGCCAGTTCGGCCTGTTCAACGTCGGCCTCGGCTACTACGGCACCGACGGCAACGGCCGCGACAACTCCGGCAAGCTGGCCCACAGCCGGGTGATGCTGAGCGTGGCCGTCGGCAAGTAACGCCGCAGGCGTTACGGGTAGTGCCGGCCGCTGGCCGGCAACACCAAAGAAAAAGGCGCCCATCGGGCGCCTTTTTCAATTTCAAGGTGTGCCGAGCAAGCTCGGCACCCACCCATCGCGCACGGCGAAGGGTCAATTCCAGCTCAAAACAACCTTGCCGGCCTTGCCTTCTTCCATCAGGTCGAAGCCCTTCTGGAAATCGTCAATCGGCAGCTGGTGGGTCATCACCTTGCCGAGCGGGAAACCGGACAGCACCAGCTGGGTCATCTTGTACCAGGTCTCGTACATCTTGCGGCCGTAGATGCCCTGCACGGTCAGGCCCTTGAAGATGATCTTGTCCCAGTCGCAGCCGGCGCCCTTGGGCATGATGCCGAGCATGGCGATCTTGCCGCCGTGGTACATGCAGTCGAGCATGTCATTGAAAGCGCGCGGGTTGCCGCTCATTTCCAGGCCCACGTCGAAGCCTTCCATGTGCAGTTCCTTCATCACGTCCTTCAGCGACTGGTTGGCCACGTTGACCACGCGGGTAGCGCCCATGTCGGCGGCCAGCTTCAGGCGGAAGTCGTTGACGTCGGTCACCACTACGTTACGCGCGCCGATGTGCTTGCAGATGCCGGCGGCGATGATGCCGATCGGGCCGGCACCGGTGATCAGCACGTCCTCGCCGATCACATCGAATTCCAGCGCACAGTGCGCGGCGTTGCCGTAAGGATCGAAGAACGCGGCCAGCTCCGACGGAATCTGGTCCGGGATCGGCCACAGGTTGCTGGCCGGCATCACCATGTATTCGGCGAACGCGCCGTTGACGTTGACGCCGATGCCGACGGTGTTCGGACACAGGTGCGGGCGGCCGCCCCGGCAGTTGCGGCAATGACCGCAGACGATGTGGCCTTCGGCCGAGACGCGCTGGCCGATCTCATAGCCGGTCACTGCCGAGCCCAGCGCGGCGACGCGGCCGACGAATTCGTGGCCGATGGTCAGGCCCGGCTTGATGGTGCGCTGGCTCCACTCGTCCCACAGGTAGATGTGCAGGTCGGTACCGCAGATCGCGGTCTTCTCCAGCTTGATCAGGACCTCGTTCGGGCCGGGGGTCGGCACAGGAACTTCTTCCAGCCAGATGCCCTTGGCTGCTTCGCGCTTGACCAGGGCCTTCATCGTTTGCTGCGCCATCGGGGTGGAACTCATCAGGGGGAAAGCGCGGATTATAGAGTGCCGCGCGGATTTCCCATGTTGCGCTGCGGGTGCAGTGGCGGAACGAAAGGCGTGCGCCGGCGGGCGTTTCGAACGTACTGCGAACAGCGGCGCCTCCCTGATCCGGGAAAGGGGGCGTGGTCACCCTGGCCGGGACACGCAAAAGCCCATCCATGGTGCTCGATGGCGCCTTGCTCGTGCGCGCTATCCTGCGCACACGGCAAGACCGGGGTTGGGCGTCCTGCCCAACCCGCCAGTCGCATGCGCCCGGCCCATGGCGCCAACGGTCCCGTCCAGGGTGACCACGCCCCCTCTGGACGATTTCCGTGTGCGCGGCCGACGTGCGCGTGGCAGAGCAAGAAGCAGGCCCATGACTTCCGGGGTTCGGGGCGGGGCAGGGCGGCGGGCTACAATCGAGGGTTCCACTACCAGGGGCCGCTCCATGCGCTCGAACCTGCTTGCATTTTCCATCGTCGCCAGCCTCGGGCTGGCCCAGGTCGCCCATGCCGCTGAAGGCATGTGGGTGCCGCAGCAGCTGCCGGAAATCGCCGGCCCGCTGCAGAAGGCCGGCCTGAAGCTGTCCCCGCAGCAGCTGTCCAACCTGACCGGCGACCCGATGGGCGCGGTCGTCGCCCTCGGCGGCTGCACCGCCAGCTTCGTCTCGCCGCAGGGTCTGGTGGTCACCAACCACCATTGCGCGTATGGCGCCATCCAGCTGAATTCGACCGCGCAGAAGAACCTGATCAAGGACGGCTTCAACGCGCCGACCCTGAAGGACGAACTGAGCGCCGGCCCGAACGCCCGCGTGTTCGTGCTCGACCAGATCACCGACGTCACCGCCCAGGCCAAGGCCGCCATCGCCGCCGCCGGCAATGACCCGTTGGCCCGCAGCCGCGCGCTGGACGCCTTCGACAAGGCCCAGGTTGCCGCCTGTGAGGCCGATGCCGGTTTCCGCTGCCGCCTGTACAGCTTCTCCGGCGGCAACACCTACCGCCTGTTCCGCAACATGGAAATCAAGGATGTGCGCCTGGTCTACGCGCCCCCGGGCAGCGTCGGCAAGTTCGGCGGCGACGTCGACAACTGGATGTGGCCACGCCACACCGGCGATTTCTCGTTCTACCGCGCCTACGTTGGCAAGGACGGCAAGCCGGCCGCCTTCGCCGCCGACAACGTGCCGTACCAGCCCAAGCACTTCCTGAAGTTCGCCGACCAGCCGCTGGGCGCCGACGACTTCGTGATGGTGGCCGGCTACCCGGGCCGCACCAACCGCTACGCGCTGGCCGGTGAGTTCAACGAAACCGCCAGCTTCACCTACCCGACCATCGCCAAGCACTACAACGCGGTGCTGAAGCTGATCGCCGACGCCGGCAAGGCCGACGCCGACGTCAAGGTGAAGTACGCCGCCACCGCCGCCAGCATGAACAACGTGGCCAAGAACTACCTGGGCCAGCTGGAAGGCTTCAAGCGCATCGACGCCGCTGGCCAGAAGCAGGCTGAAGAAGCCGCCGTGCTGGCGTGGCTGAAGAAGCAGGGCGCTGCCGGCAAGCCGGCCCTGGCCGCACACGCGCAGCTGCTCAAGCATCTGGATACCAGCAAGGCCACCCGCGAACGTGACCTGTTCGTCGGCCAGTTCAACAACACCTCGGCCGTTGGCGCGGCGATCACCCTGTACCGCCTGTCGATCGAGCGCAGCAAGCCGGATGCCGAACGCGAAGCCGGTTACCAGGAACGCGACCTGACCACCATCGAAGGTGGCCTGAAGCAGATGGATCGTCGCTACGTGGCGAAGATGGACCAGCAGCTGCAGGCCTACTGGCTGGAGCAGTACGTGGCCCTGCCGGCCGCGCAGCGCGACAATGACGTGCTGAACAAGTGGCTGGCCGGCAGCGATGCCGCTGCGGTGAGGTCGCTGGTGGGCAAGCTGTCGGGCACCGAGCTGGGCAGCCTGGACGCACGCCTGAAATGGTTCAAGGCCGACCGCGCCGCGTTTGAGGCCAGCAACGATCCGGCCATCCAGTACGCCGTGGCTGTCATGCCGGCACTGCTGAAGCAGGAAGAGCAGAAGAAGATCCGCGAAGGCGAATCGCTGACCGCGCGCCCGCTGTACCTGCAGGCCGTGGCCGACTACAAGAAGAGCCAGGGTGAGTTCGTCTACCCGGACGCCAACCTGTCGCTGCGCATCACCTTCGGCAACGTCATGGGCTATGGCAAGGACGGCGTGACGTACACCCCGTTCACCACCCTGGAAGGCGTGGCGGCGAAGGAAACCGGTGAGGATCCGTTCGATTCGCCGAAGGCGCTGCTCGATGCGGTCAAGGCCAAGCGTTACGGCGGCCTGGAAGACAAGCGCATCGGTTCGGTGCCGGTGAACTTCCTGTCCAACCTGGACATCACCGGCGGCAACTCGGGTTCGCCGGTGCTGGACGCCAACGGCAAGCTGGTCGGCCTGGCCTTCGATGGCAACTGGGAATCGGTCAGCTCCAACTGGGTGTTCGACCCGGTGATGACCCGCATGATCGCCGTCGACAGCCGCTACATGCAGTGGATCATGCAGGAAGTGGCGCCGGCGCCGCAGTTGCTGAAGGAACTGAACCTGGCCAAATGAGGTTCGCGGTCGCTGGCGGTGCATCCACGCATGGCGTGGATCTACTGCCTGTGCCGGACGGTAGTGCCGGCCGCTGGCCGGCAAACACGACCCGATGGCCGGGAATTCCGAAACCCCGCGACCCACGTCGCGGGGTTTTTTCATGCCCGGCCCGGCCCGGTGCGCCGAACAGGTATCATCCCTGTTCCGCGTACTTCACAGGATGTGAACGAAACGCGGAAACTTCCTCCCCCCAGGACCCCTTGCACGCATGCGCATCCTGCTTGCCCGCCACGGCGAAACGCCGTGGAACGCCGAAGGCCGCTACCAGGGCCAGATCGACATCCCGCTTTCGCCGATCGGTGAAGCCCAGGCCCAGGCCCTGGGTGCCCGCTTGGCCTCGGTGGACATCACCCGTGCCGTCGCCTCGCCGCTGTCGCGCGCGCAGCGGACCGCGCAGCTGGCGCTTGGCGCCGCCCGCGCCGACATGCTGCTGACCGAGCCGGAGCTGCAGGAAATCGCCCACGGTGAATGGGAAGGGTTGCTGGCCAGCGAGATCCACGAGAAGGATCCGTCGCGCCTGCAGGCCTGGCGCGAGGAGCCGGATACGGTGTTGATGCCCGGCGGCGAATCGCTGCGCCTGGTGCTGGAGCGCAGCTGGCGTGGCCTGGCCCGCGCCACCGAAGGCCTCGGCGAGCACGACACCCTGCTGGTGGTTGCGCACGATGCGGTCAACCGCGTGATCCTGTGCAAGGTGCTGGGCCTGCCGCTTTCCCGGCTGTGGACCTTCCGCCAGGCACCGACCACGCTCAACCTGCTCGAAGGCGCCGACCTGGACAGCCTGGAAGTGGTGCGCCTGAACGACTGCGCCCACCACACGCCGTTCTTCGGCGAAGCCAAGCACCGCGCCCTCTGATTCCCGAACCACCTGCTTCTGCTGGAACCCCTGCCGTGACGAACACCCCGACCACCCTGGCCGACTGGCTGGACTACATTGAACGCCAGCACCCGGCGACCATCGACATGGGCCTGGAGCGCGTGCGCGCCGTGGCCACCGCGATGGGCCTGGGGGCGCCGGGCAAGCGCACCATCGTGGTTGGTGGCACCAACGGCAAGGGCTCGACCGTCGCCTTCATCGAAGCCATTGCACGTGCCGCCGGCTGGAAGGTTGGCGCGTACACCTCGCCGCATCTGCTGCGCTACAACGAGCGCGTGCGCATCGACGGCCAGGACGTGGACGATGCGGCGCTGGTTGCTGCGTTCAACGCCGTCGAGGCCGCACGCGGCGAGACCACGCTGACCTATTTCGAGTACGGCACGCTGGCCGCGCTGCAGCTGTTCGCCGACGCCGGGCTGGACCTGGCGGTTCTGGAAGTGGGTCTGGGCGGTCGCCTGGATGCGGTCAACATCGTCGACGCCGATGTGGCCGTGATCACCACTGTGGACATCGACCATGCCGAATGGCTGGGCGAAGACCGCGAAGCAATCGGCACCGAGAAGGCCGGCATCATCCGTGGCTGGAAGCCGGTGATCCTGGGTGAGACCGACCCGCCGTCGAGCGTGCTAGCACGGGCCTACCTGGTGGGTGCCAACGCGATCCGCGGCGGCAGCGACTATTTCTACGAGCCGATCGATGCCCAGCGCTGGCGCTGGCGGGACGTTGGCCTGCGCATGGAACTGCCAACCCCGGCGCTGGCCGGGCCGATCCAGCTGGCCAATGCGGGTGCCGCCATTGCTGCGCTGCGCGCGCTGGACAAGCCGGTGCCGCGCGCGGCGTGGGCCGCTGGTATCGCGGCGGCGCGTATCCCGGGTCGGCTGCAGGCGTTCGAGCGAGATGGCGTGCAGATCCGCGTCGACGTCGGGCACAACCCGCAGGCGGCGGGCCAGCTGGCCCGCGCGCTGAAGGCCGAAGCGTCGGCCGGGCGCACCTTGGCGGTGTATGCCGCATTGCAGGACAAGGACGCGGTGGGTGTGGTGCAGGCATTGCAGGGCGTGGTTGGCGAGTGGACCCTTGCCGGCCTGGACGGCCCGCGCGGCCAGAGTGCCGCCCAGTTGCAGGCGCGCCTGGCCGAGACCGATGCTGGCAGCGCGCAGCTGGCCGCTTCGGTCGAGCAGGCGCTGGCGCAGGTACTGGACCGGGCCGAGCGCGGTGACCGCGTACTGGTGTTTGGCTCCTTCCATACCGCCGCCGCCGCGTTGCAGTGGCTGCAGCGCAACGCCTGAGCCACGTTCAGCCAATCCCGACGCCGTCCGGTCCGGCACCCGTATAATCGACCGCAACCTCCGGACAGTTGCCGCCTCACGTGGATACGCCTCTGAAACAGCGTCTGATTGGTGCCATCGTGCTGGTCGCACTGGCCGTGATTTTCCTGCCGATGCTGGTCAAGGGACCTGCACCGGACAGCGGTGTGGCCTCGGTGCCGATCGCCGCGCCGGACGCGCCGGCCGATGGCCAGTTCGAAACCCGTGAACTACCGCTGGTGGCTCCGGCCGGTGGTGCCACCGGCCTGCAGACCGGGCAGGCCAAGCCGCTGCAGGACGCCGCCACGCCGGCCACTCCGCCGACCGTGGACACCTCCCCGGCGGTTGCTGCCGGCAACTACGCCGTCACCTTCGGCGCCTACGGCAGCAAGGCCGACGCCGATGCCGTGATTGCCTACCTGCAGCGCTCGCAGCTGCCGGGCTTCGCCGAAACGGCGACCATCAACGGCCGCCAGGCATGGCGCGTGCGCGTGGGGCCGTACGCCGACCGTGCACAGGCCGAGGCCGCCCGCCTGCAGGCGGTGAAGATCCGTGCCGATGTGAAGGCCGAAGTGATCACCCTGGATGCCGCAGCGGACAGCAGCGCCCCGGTGGCAGCCACCCCGGCACCGGCTACGCCGAGCGCCAGTACCCCATCCGCCGCCACCGCGCCGTCGGCCAGCAGCAACCCGGTGCGCAGTGAAAGCCTGCCGCCGAGTACGCCGACTGCAACGACCACTCCGGCGGCCAAGCCCGAGCCGCCGAAGCCGGCGCCGAAGCCTGAAACCCCGAAGCCCGAGCCGAAGCCGGAGGCCACCGCCAGCAAGCCGGCAACGGCCCCGGCCACGCCGGCAGCACCGGCCGCCAGCGGCGTCGGCTTTGCCGTGCAGCTGGGCGCGTTCGGCCAGGCCAACGATGCCAACGCCCTGCGCGACAAGGTCCGCGCCGCCGGCTTCAGTGCTTTTGTCGAGCAGGTGCGCACCGAAAAGGGCACCCTGCATCGCGTCCGCGTCGGGCCGGTGGCCAACCGTGGCGATGCCGAGCAGCTGAAGGCGCAGGTTGCCGCCAAGGTCGGCGTGGCCGGCATGGTCCGGCCGCACCCATGACCCACGCGCAGCCGCGTTGCCAGCGCCGCCGAAGGAGCGGGGCGCCATGATCGACGTGGTGCTGCTGATCGTGATCGCCGCCTCCACCCTGCTGGGGATGCTGCGCGGCTTCGTGGGAATCGTCATCGGCACCCTGTCGTGGCTGCTGGCCGTGTGGGCGGCCTTCGCCTTCGGCAATGATGCCGCCCATTGGTGGGCCGCCCCGGCGGCCCCCGGTGGCGAACACTTCGTCGGTGGCTACCTGGGGGTCGGCATCGGCGTGATGATCGTGGTCGCGGTGATCGGCATGGTCATCAAGGCCCTGGTCCACCGCAGCATGCTGACCAGCCTGGACCGCCTGCTGGGCGGGGTGCTGGGCGCCGTGCGGGGCGGCCTGATCGCAGCGATCCTGCTGCTGCTGGGCAGTTTCACCCCGTTGACTGCCGAACCCTCTTGGCAGCGCTCGGCGGTGCGCCCACTGCTGAATCCCACCGTTGCCTGGATGAACAGCAAGCTGCCGCACTGGGAGGTTCCCGGGGCCGATCTGCTGCCCAAGGCCTTGCCGACCGATGCGCTGTCCCCATCTGCATTGATGGAGTTGGGCAAGAACGCAGGCGCCGGGTTGGGAAAGCCGGGCGCGGCAGGCGATAATGGCATCCTCAACCAGGTAGTGGCAGGCAGCGGATGGCTGCGGCCTGCGAAAGCGGAACAGGGCGATTCCTACGATCCGGCGGAAGTGCGCCCGGATGCTCCTGCACTGCCGGACAGTATCGAGCCGGGCGATCCGGCCAACGTCGACCGCGTGCGCGGCGACCACCGCGGCCAGGTACGGCCACCTTCCTTGTAACTGGGCACAGCCCAGCGGAGACCTCGCATCATGTGTGGCATCGTCGGAATCGTCGGCAACCAGAACGTCGCCGGGCAGTTGTATGACGGCTTGACCGTCCTCCAGCACCGTGGCCAGGACGCGGCGGGCATCGCCACCGCCAATGGCAGCCGCCTGCGCGTGCAGAAGGCCACCGGCCTGGTCCGCGATGTGTTCGATGCCCGCACCATGTCCACCCTGGAAGGCAGCGTCGGCATCGCCCACGTGCGTTACCCGACCGCCGGTTCGGAAGGCATGGACGAGGCGCAGCCGTTCTACGTCAATTCGCCGTACGGCATCGCGCTGGCCCACAACGGCAACCTGATCAATACCGAGGCGCTGCGCCAGCAGGTGTTCGAACAGGACCGCCGCAACGTCAACACCGATTCGGACAGCGAAGTGCTGCTGAACGTGTTCGCCTACGAGCTGGAACAGCAGCGCCAGCTCAGCCCGGAAGCCGCGATCCGCGCGGTGGCCGGCGTGCACCGCCGTTGCAAGGGCGGCTATGCGGTGGTCAGCGTGGTGCTGGGCCTGGGCCTGGTCGCCTTCCGCGACCCGCATGGCATCCGCCCGCTGGTGCTGGGCAAGCGCAGCCATGCCGAGGGTGACGAGTACATCGTGGCGTCCGAGTCGGCCGCGCTGGATGTGCTGGGCTTCCAGCGCGTGCGCGACGTGCAGCCGGGCGAGGCACTGGTCATCACTGCACGCGGCGAGCTGTTCTCGGAGATCTGCGCCGAGCCGGCCGAGCACACCCCGTGCATCTTCGAATACGTGTACTTCGCGCGCCCGGACTCGATGATCGACAACGTGTCGGTGCACAAGGCGCGCATGCGCATGGGCATCAAGCTGGGCGAGAAGATCCTGCGCCTGCGCCCGGATCATGACATCGACACCATCATCCCGATCCCGGACACCTCGCGCGACGCGGCGCTGGAAATCTCCAACGTACTTGGGGTGAAGTACCGCGAGGGCTTCATCAAGAACCGCTACATCGGCCGCACCTTCATCATGCCGGGGCAGGGCGAACGCGTGAAGTCGGTGCGCCGCAAGCTCAACCCGATCCACCTGGAGTTCCGCAACCGCGTGGTGCTGCTGGTGGACGATTCGATCGTGCGTGGCACCACCAGCCAGCAGATCGTGCAGATGGCCCGTGACGCGGGCGCGCGCAAGGTCTATCTGGCCAGCGCCGCGCCGCCGGTGCGCTACCCGAACATCTACGGTATCGACATGCCGGCGGCTGAAGAGCTGGTCGCGCACAACCGCACGGTGGAAGAGATCGAGGCCCACCTGGGCTGCGACTGGCTGATCTATCAGGACCTGGAAGACATGGAAGCGGCGGTGAGCGAAGGCAACCCGGCGCTGCGCAGCTTCGATTCGTCCTGCTTCAACGGCCACTACCCGACCGGCATTGAACCGGGCTACTTCGAGCGCATCCAGCAGCTGCGGTCGGACGATGCCAAGCACAAGCGCCGCGCCTGAGGATCAGGCGTGGTGGATGTGCCCGACGTTGGTGGCGACCTGCTGCGCGCTGCGCAGCAGTGCCTGGCTGAAGCCGATCCGCTGCGCAAGGTCGCATTGACCCAGGCGTATGCGGCCGCGTTCCGTGCCGGTCGCCTGAAGGTGGCGGCCAATGCGCCACCGCCGGAACCGATCCGCATGCCGGGCCGGCCGGCGCAGCTGATGCTGGTGCATCCGCGCGAAGTGCCGCGGCGCGGACTGGGTGGCGTGGAAGGGCGGGCCGCTTTCATCCACGC
Organism: Stenotrophomonas sp. GD03958; assembly: GCF_029839005.1. NCBI lineage: Bacteria > Pseudomonadati > Pseudomonadota > Gammaproteobacteria > Lysobacterales > Lysobacteraceae > Stenotrophomonas > Stenotrophomonas sp. GD03958. The sequence continues at coordinate 22,491 of NZ_JAOBZT010000043.1, forward strand.
CATCGCCCATATCGAACTCAACGCGATCGACCTGGCCTGGGACGCGGTGTACCGCTTCCGTGGCCTGCCGTCGGCGTTCCATGCCGACTGGGTCAGCTGTGCCGACGACGAATCGCGGCATTTCATGCTGCTGCGGGAGCGCCTGCAGGTGCATGGCCACGACTACGCCGACTTCCCCGCGCACAACGGCCTGTGGGAAATGTGCGAAAAGACCGCGCACGATGGCCTGGCACGCATGGCGCTGGTGCCGCGCGTGCTGGAAGCGCGCGGCCTGGACGTCACCCCGGGCATGATCGGGAAGCTGCGCAATGTCGGTGATGGCGAAACCGCCGATGTGCTGGAGGTGATCCTGCGTGAGGAAGTGGCGCATGTTGCCGCCGGTTCGCGCTGGTACCGCTGGTACTGCGACCGCGCCGGTGTCGAACCGCGTGCACGTTTCAAGGAACTGCTGGTGGAGTACGCCGGCGGCTACCTGCACGGACCGTTCAACATGGAAGCGCGCCTGCTGGCCGGGTTCGATGCGGATGAGCTGGCCAACCTGATCGAACAGGCGGGCTGATCCGCGCCGGTTGGCGGCATCCACGCATGGCGTGGATCTACTTCATCTGGCTGCACCAGTAGATCCACGCCATGCGTGGATGCGCGTCATGCGTTGGGCAGGACCACCCGCTTGCCATCCACGGTTGGCCGGTTGATATAGAACAAGCCAGGGCCTGGTCGATACGGCAGTTCGCTGACGCCGGCATCGGCGGCGTAGGTCAGTGCGGTGTCGCCCAGCGCATCGAAGTTCCAGTGCGCCGACTGCATCAGGTAACGCCGACGCAGCAGCGCCTCCTGTGTCGCCGTCAGTGGCTGTCCGGCCACCAGACGCCGTGCGATAGGCCGCAGGGCGGACGGCAGTTCCCAGCCGGGAACCTCGGCGGCATTTGCAGTCCATTGCACGCCGGCATCGATGGCCTGCTGCTGCATCACCTGCAGTGCGATCAGCTGGTAACGCCAGTCGATGGGCCGGCGCAGTACCACGGCGGCGGTCACATACAGCACCGGTGACAACAGCACGCTGCGGCTGCCGGCGCGTCGCTGCTGCTGCCACTGGTGCCAGACATCCACCCAGATTTCCTTCTCGTCCACGCCCAGCTGCTGTCGCCAGCGTTCGGCATCGGCCTGTGTTTCAGCATAGGCCGTGGTGGCCTGCAGCATCGCCAGTGGAGGAATCTGGTAGTCGGCAACCGCGGGGCGGCGCAGCAACTGCCGGCGCGGGCGACTGAGCAGCTTGGGCCCTTCGTCGAGCTGGTTGTAGCCGCCACCGATGTTGGCGTGCACGCCGGGCAGGGCAATCTCGGTGAACGGCGGCGCCACGCTGGTCAGTGCATAGTGCTGGCGATGTTCATCACGCGCGGTGAGCTGCACGACGTGGCGTGCGATGCCACGGCGCAGCGCCAGTTGCGGCTGTTCCTCGGCGCGGCCGCCATTGACCGCGACCACGGTGTCGAACAGACCGATGAAGCGAAGCACCGGCGTGGCCGGGGCGAAGTCGGTTGCACAGGCAAGGCCCGAGGCCTGCAGCAGCTGCCGCCACCGCGTGCCGTCCCAACCCTGCAGCTGGTTGGCGATGTCACGTGCCGAGGCAGCGCCGCGCGAATAGCCAAACAGATCCACCTGCACACTACGCAGCGGTGGCTGCCAGCGTGCGGACAGCTCGGCCAGTGCCGCCGGCAGCAGCACCTGCAGCGCACGCCGTACTTTGGCGCGCACACCACTGGCGCCGATGCCGAACGCCAGTCCGATCAGGTCGTCGTCGGCATCGTCGCGGGTGCCCACGCCTTCCACGTAGATCGACAGCGAAGGTGTGGCCATCGCATCGCGGCGGCTGTCCGGATACAGCTGCTGCAGGCGTGCGATGTTGGTCAGGCCGTTGTCGTAGCTGCTGGTCAGCCGGCTCTGGTAGGTCGAATCGTCATCCGCACGCAGCTGCGCCGGGCGTGGCTGCGGAACCCGGGGGCGACCGCGTGCCAGGTTGTGTGCGTTGTTGCGGGTGCCATCGAAGAACAGGCCTATCCGCAGCAAGCCGACATCTTCGTCCGTGTCCTGCGATGGAGCCATGTGTATGTCCCGTCGTGGCTACGTCACGGTAGCGCGAAAGCGGTGTATTGGCGAAGTGTAGTGACGCTTTTGACCTTAATTAACGTAGATGCGGTGGATCACAGTTCCTGATTTTCATCTCCGTCTTCTATTGAATTCACACGGCCCACGCAGGCCATATGGCCAAACCCGGCAAACCCGGGCGTGCTGCATCAACGCTGTTCACATCATTCAAGGAGCGACGCAATGTTGTCCAGATCGATTGGCAAAGCGGCAGGTGGCCTGGTGTTGGGTTTGTTGGTGGCAGCGGCCTCGCAGGCGGCACCGTTGTTCGAGCCGGTGACGGTCATCAGCCGTGCATCGGCAAACAGTGAGCCTGCGCTGGGCAAGCTGCTGGCTACCCCGTCCACGGCGACGGTACAGGAAGTGCGTGTCGATGCAGCTGCCACCGCGCAGCCGCAGCTGGAGTTCGAACTGCTCGGCCGGCGCGTGCAGGCGGTGCGCAGCAAGGTGGAGGCGCTGCCCGATGGCGGCAGCATCTGGTACGGCCAGTTCCGCTCCCCTTCTGACAAGCTGACCGCTGCCACGTCCAATGGCCAGGACGATCCGGGCAATTCGCTGATCCTGGTGCGCTCGGGCGACACCATCACTGGGTCGATCCGCAAGGACGGCAAGCTCTATCGCCTGCGCCCGCTGGGCAACCGCCACGTGCTGGTGGAAGTGGACGAATCGCGGATGCCGGCCGACCATCCGGCCGACTACAACCAGCTGCCGAAAATCCCGATGGGCGCCAACGATCGCATCGGTACCGCACAGGCGTCGTCCGGCACCCCGGCCACCATCCGCGTGCTGGTGGTGGCGACCAATGCGGCCGTGGCGGCCTATGGCGGCAACATGCAGTCGCTGGTGCAGCTGGCCGTGGCCGAGTCCAACCAGGGGTATGTCAACAGCAACGTGGGCATCACCATGCAGCTGGCCCGCTACGAGACCACCAACTACACCGAATCGGGCAGCTTCGATACTGATCTGGCCCGCTTCCGTGGCACCAGCGACGGCTACATGGACAGCATCCACACCAGCCGGAACACCTACACGGCGGACGTGGGCGTGCTGCTGATCAACAACAGTGCGTACTGTGGCCTGGCCTCGGGCATAGGCTCGACGGCTTCCACCGCCTTCGCGGCGGTGTACTGGGATTGCGCGACAGGCTATTACTCGTTCGCGCACGAGATCGGCCACCTGCAGAGTGCACGGCATGATATCGCCACCGACCCGAGCACCTCGCCGTACGCCTATGGTCATGGTTATCGCTATGAGCCGTCCAGCGGCACCGGCTGGCGCACGATCATGGCCTACAACTGCACCCGCAGCTGCCCGCGCCTGAACTACTGGTCCAACCCGAACATCAGCTACAACGGCATCCCGATGGGCAACGCCAGTACCGCCGACAACCAGCGCGTGCTGGTCAATACCAAGGCCACCATCGCGGGCTTCCGCTGAGGCCAGGCGCCGGCCAAGGGCGGCGTCTGCCCGGGTGCGTGCACCTGCCCGGGTAGATGCCAACCCTGGTTGGCACCCTGCGATCCATCATTCGCGCGCGAGCGTATCCAGCGACCAGCCGCCGGCATCCACGCGCAGCACCGATCCCTGTTCGTACCAGTCGCCCAGTACGATGCGGGTGCAGGTGCGTCCACCGGCCTGCAGCGTGTGCACCGCCGGGCGATGGGTGTGGCCATGGATCATCGTATCCACGCCGTGGCGCACGAAGGTGGCATCGACTTCGGCCGGGGCGACGTCGGTGACGGTCTCGAACTGTGCGCGGTCACCCTGCTTCATTTCCGCCTGGCGTGCCTGGCTGGCATCACGCGCCTTCTGCGCGAAGGCGATGCGCGCGGCCAGCGGCTGCGACAGGAACTGCGCCTGGAATGCCGGGTCGCGCGTCTGTGCACGGAACTGCTGGTAGGGGATGTCGTCCGTGCACAGCAGGTCACCGTGCTGCAGCAGCACCGGGCGACCGTACAGCTCGATCACGCACGGGTCGGGCAGGATGCGCAGGCCGGCACGGCGCGCATAGTCTTCGCCGAGCAGGAAGTCGCGGTTGCCGCGGATGAAATACACCGGCACGCCGCTGTCGGAGAGCACCTTCAGCGCGTCGGCCACTGCATCGGCGGCGGGCGAGGGCGTGTCGTCGCCGATCCAGGCTTCGAACAGGTCGCCGAGGATGTACAGCGCATCGGCGCCGGGCGCCTGTTCGCGCAGGAAGCGCAGGAACAGGTCGGTGATCTCCGGACGGCTGGGGTCCAGGTGCAGGTCGGAAATGAACAGCGTGGTCATGCCTGCATTCTAGGCCATCAACGATGACGGTAGCGCCGGGCCATGCGCGGCCGGCGCGGCGGCCATCACACCGGCAGCGGCAACCAGGCCAGGCTGGCCGATGCCAGCAGGATGGCAATGCCGGTGGCGGCCAGTACATCGGACGGGTAGTGCAGGCCCAGCACCACCCGCGACAGCGCGACGCCGAAGGTGAACGGGACCAGCAGCGGTGCCAGCCACGGGTAGTAGGCCAACGCGACGATGGTGAACGACACCGCGTGCAGGGTGTGCCCGGAGGGGAAGCTGAACTCGTCCAGCGGTGCCACCCAGGCACGGATGCGCAGATCGGCCGCATACGGGCGGGGACGCCGGGTCCAGCGCTTGAGGCCTTTGTAGAGCAGCAGCGCGGCCAGCCCGGTGGCGGCCATGTGCACGGAGGCGCGCAGTCCGTCGAAGCCGTCCAGCAGCACCAGTGCGCCCATCAGCACGTACCAGAACACGCCATCGCCGAGCCGGCTGATGACCGAGAACAGCCGGCGCACACGGCGACGCCGGCAGTAGTGGTTGGCCCGGCGGCACAGCCGTGCTTCGCGGCCGGCCAGCAGCTCAAGCGGCGTAGTGCGCATGGCCGCTCCTCCGCGACTGGGCCAGCTCGGCCAGCAGCGCATCGAATTCGGCAACCACCTGCTGTGGATGCAGGCGCTTCATCGCACGCGCGGCGCTGCTGCCCAACTCGCGGCGCCGTGCATCATCGGCGGCCAGCTGCACGGCTGCCTCGATGAACTGCTCATCGTTTTCCACGGCCGCGCCGTTCTCGCCATTACGCAGGTATTCGCGGGCCGCACCGTAGTCGAATGCGACGGTGGCCAGGCCGCTGGCCATGCTTTCCAGGGTCACGTTGCCAAAGGTCTCGCTGCGGCTGGGGAACAGGAACAGGTCACCGCTGGCGAAATGCCGCGCCAGGGCCTCGCCGCGCTGGATGCCGCAGAAGATGAAATCCGGGTTTTCATGTGCCAGTTTTTCGCGGGCCGGACCATCACCTACCCAGACGAAGCGGGCTTTGGGCCGGATCTGCTGCAGGCGCCGGAAGGCTCTCACCGCCAGGCCAAGGTTCTTTTCCGCGGCGATGCGGCCGACGTAGATCGCGACCAGGCCATTGCCGTCCACGCCCCATTCCTCGCGCAGCGCCGGGTCGCGCCGGCCGGGATCGAACTGCTGGCTGTCGACCGCGCGCGCCAGCAGGCGCACGCGGTCGAAGCCCTGTTCAACAAGGAACTGCTGCAGTTCGCGGGTGGGCACCAGGGTTGCATCGGCCTGGTTGTGGAACCGGCGCATCCAGCGCATCGCCGCGGCCTGCAGCCAGGCCACGCCGTAGTCGGGCAGGTACTCGTCGAAGCGGGTGTGGAAACCACTGGCGACCGGAATGCCAAGGCGGCGTGCGGTGCGCAGCGCCGACCAGCCCAGCGGGCCCTCGGTGGCAATGTAGACCGCATCGGGACGCTGCTGCTGCCAGTGGCGGTTGAGCCGGATCGGCGCAGGCAGGCCGAAGCGCAGGCCGGGGTAGCGCGGCAGTGCGGCGCCCGGAACCAGCAGCGCACTTGGCGCCGAGTCCCGTGCTTCGCTGGCCTGGCGTGGCCGGATCAGGTCGATGTCATGGCCGGAAGTGCGCAGTCCCTGCTCCAGGCCCTGCACGGTGAGGGCAACGCCGTTCACTTCCGGCGGGTAGGTCTCGGTGACGATGGCATAGCGCATGGCGGGCCTCCGGGTTTCCGGCATGCTCGGGCCTGGCGATGTAGCGGATATGACCGCTTTGCGACCACGGGATGACGGCGGTCCGGTTGCCGTGGAGCCACGGCCCCGAAGGGCCGTGGCGGTGCTGCAGCAAGCGCGGTGGATCAGAAGCGCTGCTGGTATTTCATGTAGATGAAACGACCAATGTCGAAGCCACCGTAGTAGGAGAAATTGGCGCTCGGCTGGCTGTACATGACCGGACCCTGGCGGCCGAACACATTGTTGGCACCGATCGAGACGGTCGCATCCCATGGCAGGTTGTAGCGTGCCTGCACGTCGTGGAAGGTGACCGATCCGCGACGATTGTAGTCACGGCTGCCGCTGAACCATGGAGCGCGCTGGTCGGGGTGCGAACACTCGTTCGGATACTCATCAACGCCCAGGCAGCGCTCCTTGACCGCAGAGAAGTAGCGCAGGCCCCAGGTCAGGCCGAGGTTGCCGCGTTCCCAGCCCAGCGATGCGTTGGAGCGCACGCGGAAGCCGATGCCACCGTCGGTGGCGATGCCATTGCTGGGAATCGGCGGTACATCCGCCTCGTTGGTGGTCCGTTGCTCCGCAGCGACCACATAGGTGGTCTTCCAGTCGGCGCTCAACGTGCCCCAGGAGGTTTCGATCTTGTGGCCGATCTCCAGGTCATAGCCTTCGGCCTGGCGGAAACCGCTGTTGCGGCTGCCATAGCTGAGCGTGTTGACGATGCCCAGCTCCGGGTCGCGGGTAAAGCTGCCGCAGCGCTCGGCGATGCCCAGTTCGTAGCAGTCGCGGAGGATGTCGTTGGGGTGGTCGGCGACAATGGTGTTGTCGATGCGGATCTTCCACCAGTCCAGCGCGATGTTCAGCCCTTCGGCAAACGTCGGGCTCCACACCAGGCCCAGGGTGCGGCTGGTGGAGGTTTCCGGCTTCAGGTCGGGATTGGAACCGTTGGTGAAGGGCAGCGGTGTCTGCCCGCTGCTGCCGGTGATCGGCTCATTGCCCTGGCCGAGCTGGCGGTAGCTGTCTGCATTGGCGATGTCGGCGGCGCAGCGTGCACGCACCTCCGGGCTGCTGGCGGCCGCGCCATACACCGTATCGCAGGGGTCACGGAAGCCGGTGGTGAAGGTCTGCGAACCCCCACCGTACAGATTCGCGATGGTCGGTGCACGGAAGCCCTGCGCCCAGGTGCCACGGACCAGCAGCTGGTCGATCGGCTTCCACGACACGCCGAACTTGCTGTTGAGGGTTCCGCCGAAGGTGGTGTAGTCCGAGTAGCGCGTTGCCGCGTCGAGGGTCAGCTGGCGTGCACCGGGGAGGTCGTGCAGCAACGGCACGCTCAGCTCCAGGTAGGCCTCGTCGACGCGGTAACCCCCTCCAGTGGGGCCCGCCGCCAGGTTGGTGGTGGCACCGGTCTGGGCCAGCGCGTCGGGAATGAAGCGCCCCTCCTCGCGGCGGCTCTCCACGCCCAGGGCGAAGCCCAGTTCCCCCGCAGGCAGCGTGGCAAGGCCTCCACTGAGGCTGGCGAACAGGTTGCGGGTGGTGTTTCTGCCACGGGTGATTTCCTCGGGGAACAGCCAGTCCTGCAGTTCGCTGTTGCCGGTCAGGCCGTAAGGGTCATCCTGGCCATACGGTACCAGCGGATTCCAGGGCTTGCAGCCGGCAATCGGTGCCTCCGGTGTACCGCATTCCACCTTGCCGGTGGCCGGGTTGTAGAACGAAGGGCCGGTGGAATCGGCGACGCGCTGCTTGTGCAGGTTGCCGGTGGCACGCTGCTCCAGTTCGCTGCGGTTGTACTGGTAGCCGGCTTCCCAATCGAACTCGCGACCGACGAACTGGAAGTTGCCTTCAAACGCGGCCACACCCTGCCAGGTGGTCAGTTCGCTGATGCTGACCCGCGGAATCTCCCAGGTGCGGCGGTTCCAGTGCACGTCGCTTGGGTGTTCATAGCCGTGGTGGCTGCCGAACGGGTTGAACCAGCTGTCGGCGGACATCGGCGTGATGCCGGCCGCAGCGGACTGGAACGGATAGCCGGCGACCTGGCGCGTGGTGGAACGCCGGTTGTAGGCCAGCTGCGTACTGAAGCGGACCTGGTCGTTCATATCCATGCGTGCGTCGACAAAGAGCGAATCGCGCTTGATCGGTGTCTGCACGTGCATCTGCTCGTTGCTGTTGCTGACATCACCGGTGAACGGTGTGTTGTCACTGAGGTGGAAACTGTCCGGCCCGCCCGGCTGGCTGCCGCGGTCGAGGGAATAGCTGCAGCCACGGCTGCTGCTGCAGCCCGGGCCCTTGAAGCCGACGATGCGCCCCCACTGGCCGACCGTGGTCCAGCCATCGTCCGGATGACGATCGGTGTAGCTGTAGGCGCTGAAGCCGCGGTCCTTGGCCCATACGCCCTTCTCTTCGACATGCTCGGCGGCGACGCTGATCGAGGCGCGGTCGTTCGACCAGCCGGCAACCACGTCGTACTGGGTGCGCGCACCGTCACCTTCGCTGAACTGCCCGTGGTAGACGTTGGCCGCCACGCCCTGGACGTTGCGCCGGGTGATGATGTTGACCACGCCGGCCATCGCGTCGGAACCGTAAATGGCCGACGCGCCGTCCTTGAGCACTTCCATGCGCTCCACCGCAGCGGCCGGAATGCTGGAAATGTCCTGGTAACCCGAAGTGGTCATGCCCAGGCGCTTGCCGTTGACCAGCACCAGCGTGCGCTGCGCCCCCAGCCCGCGCATGTCCACGTAGCTGCCGCCTGCGCTCTCGCCGGCGCTGAGCGGGCTGGCGCGGCTGAGCGCGGGGCTGCCGGTCGCGGTCAGGTTCTGCAGGATGTCTGCGACGGAATTGAAGCCCTGCCGCTCGATGTCGGCGCGGCTGATGGTCAGCACCGGCTGTGCGGTTTCCAGGTCGACCTGGCGGATGCGCGAACCGGTGATCTCGACACGGTCCAGCGTGGTGGCTTCCGGTGCGTGCTGGGCAAATGCGGGGGCGGCCAGCGCGGTGGCGGCCGTCACCGCCAGGGCACGACGGATCGCCAACCCGAGCTCGGGAATACGGATGGTCATGGGTCTCTCTCTCAGTCTTCGAAGTCTTCGGAGCACAGCCAAGCGGGGCTGCGTCAATCCCACCGCGGTGGTGGATGTTCGAACCTAGTGAAGATGGGCGCGGAGACGTATGGGCAAGCGACGAAAGTCGTGCAGACAGGTGTGACGCTTCTGCACAAAGCGGAAGCAGATCAATCGATTGCTCCGGCCTGCGGCGTTACGGCGGAGGCGAGGCAGCGGACCGGGTCCCTGATGGAACGCAGCACGGGCAATGTGGAAAGCGACAGTCTGCGCAGAATCAGAAAGAACCACGGCCCCGAAGGGCCGTGGTCGACAAGCGTCAGCGACGCGGGTGGATCAGAAGCGCTGCTGGTACTTCATGTACATGAAACGACCGATGTCGTAGCCACCGTAGTAGGAGAACGACGAGTTCGGCTTGCTGTACATCACCGGCGCTTCCTTGCCGAACACATTGTTGGCACCCACCGAAACGGTTGCATCCCACGGCAGGTTGTAGCGGAACTGCACGTCGTGGAAGGTCACCGCGCCCCGCTCGTTGTAGGCGGTCGGCGACTTCAGCCACGGGGCCAGGAAGGTCGGATCGGAGCATTCGTCGGCATACCGCGAGGCGTTGAGGCAGCGCTCCTTCACGCCGGAGTAGTAGCGTGCGGTCCAGCTGACGCCGAAGTCACCCACATCCCAGCCCAGCACCAGGTTCGAGCGCACGCGGAACGCGAGGCTGGTAGCGGTGCCGATGGTGTTGGCAACGCCGTTGATCGGCGTGATCGCATCGCGGACATCATTGGTGGAGCGGTAGACGTTCTTGCTCACATAGGTACTGGTCCAACCTGCGCTCAGCTTGCCGTAGCCGGTGTCGACGCGATAGCTGACATCCAGGTCGTAGCCCTCGGTCTCGGCGAAACCGGCATTGCGGTTGCCGAACTTCAGGCCGGTGACGATGCCGTTGGACGGATCGCGGGTGAAGCGGCTGCAGCGGGATTCGATGCCCTGCTCATAGCAATCCTTCAGGATCTGGTTGGGGCTGTCACCGACGATGGTGTTGTCGATGCGGATCTTCCACCAGTCCAGCGCCACGTTGAAGTTGCTGAGGAAGGTCGGGCTCCACACCAGGCCCAGCGTTTTGCTGGTCGAGGTCTCCGGAACCAGCAGCGGGTTGGAGCCGGACACGAACGGCGTCGGGGTGGCATCCTGCGCCGTGGTTACCGGCGTGTTGCCCTGCTTCAGCTGGCGGAAGTTGGCTGCATCGGCGATGTCACGTGCGCACCGTGCGCGGACTTCGGCACTGCCCTTGGCCGAGCCGAACACGGTGTCGCACGGGTCGCTGAACTGCGCGAAGGTTTCCGAACCACCACCGTACAGGTCGTTGATGGTCGGGGCGCGGAAGCCTTCTGCCCACGTACCACGGACCAGCAGCTGGTCGATCGGCTTCCACTTGAAGCCGAACTTGCTGTTGAGCGTGTTGCCGAAGGTGTTGTACTTGGAGTAGCGGGTAGCGGCATTGAAGCTCAGCTCGCGTGCGCCGGGCAGGTCGGCCAGCACCGGCACGTTGAGTTCCAGGTAGGCTTCCTTCACGTTGTAGCTGCCACCGGTCGGGCCAGCGGCCAGGTTGGTGGTGGCACCGGTCTGGGCCAGAGCGTCGGGGGTGTAGCGGCCATCTTCCTTGCGGCTTTCCACACCGAAGGCGAAGCCCAGGTCGCCGGCCGGCAGGGTCAGGATGCTGCCGGACAGATTGGCGAACGCGTTCTTGGTGGTGGTCCGGCCGGTGGTGTGCTCCGCCGGGAACAGCCAGGCCATCAGTTCTTCATTGCCGGTCAGTCCGTTCGGATCGTTCTTCCCGTAGGGCACCAGCGGGTTCCACGGCGTGCAGCCGCTGATCACCGCGCCCGGACGGCCACACATCACCTTGCCGGTGGCCGGATCCAGGAACGACGGGCCCACGGCGTCACGCACGCGCTTCTTGTGCAGGTTGCCGGTGGCGGTAGCGGTCAGCTCGTTGCGGTTGTACTGGTAGCCCACGTCCCAGTCGAAGTAGCGCTGGCCGATCTCGAAGCTGCCATCCAGCGACACTACCGCACGGTAGGTCTTCAGTTCGCTGGTGCTCACGCGCGGGATCTCCCAGGTGCGGCGGTTCCAGGCCACGTCGGTTGGCCTGGCATAGCCGTGCTGGGTGCCGAACGGGTTGAAGTAGCTGTCCTTGGACATCAGGCCGGTGGCGGTCGGGTCACCGGAGATGGACACCGAGCTGGACTGCAGCGGGTAGCCTGCAATCTGGCGCTCGGCCGAACGCTTGTTGTAGCCGAATTCGGTGCGCAGGTTGACCTGGTCGGTGATCTTGAAGCGACCGTCGAAGTACACCGAATCACGCTTGAGCGGATACATGACGTGCATCTGTTCGTTGGCGTTGCTGACGTCGCCGGTGAACGGGGTTGCGTCGGTCAGGTGGTAGTTGGCCGGGTTGGTCGGGTCAGCGCCGCGGTTGAGCGAGTAGCCACACCCCTGGGTGGCGTTGGTGCAGCCCGGGCCGCCCTTCAGGCCGGTAACCTGGCCCCACTGGCTCAGCGTGGTCCAGTTGGAGGCGTCGTTCGGGTGGCGGTCGCTCACGCCGTACTTGCTGAACCAGCGGTCCTTTGCCCAGACGCTCTTTTCTTCGGAGTGCTCCAGTGCCAGGGTCAGCGACACGCGATCGTTGCTCCAGCCGCCGACCACATCGAAGCGGTCACGGGCACCGTCGCCTTCGCTGTACTGGCCGTGGTAGACATTGGCGGTCACGCCGTTGACGTTGGAGCGGGTGATGATGTTGATCACGCCCGCCATCGCGTCGGAACCGTAGATGGCCGAGGCGCCGTCCTTCAGCACTTCAATGCGCTCCACCGCAGACACCGGCAGCGAGGACACGTCCTGGTAGCCGGAGGTGCTGATGCCCAGACGCTTGCCATTGACCAGCACCAGGGTGCGCTGCGCGCCTAGGTTGCGCATGTCGATATAGGTGCCGCCGGTGTTCTCGCCAGCGCTCAGCGCGTTGGCACGGCTGATCGCCGGGCTGCCCATCGCGGTGACGTTCTGCAGGATGTCGGCCACCGAGCTGAAGCCCTGGCGCTCGATGTCCAGCCGGCTCAGTGCCAGGACCGGCTGAGCGGTCTCCACGTCCACCTGGCGGATGCGCGAGCCAGTGATCTCGATGCGATCCAGGGTGGTCGGCGCGGCGGTGCCGCCACTCTGGGCGAACGCAGGCAGGGCGGACAGCGCCGCCGTGGTTGCCAGGGCGTAGCGGATGGCCTGCCCCAGGGGGGTAGTACGTGAAGTCATGACGAGCTCTCTCTCTCTAAGGTCGTGCAGGGACGCCAAAAAGGGCGTCGAAGAAATCGGCCGCCGACAAGCGGACCGATGACCCGATAGTAGTCTCGTTGGTTAAGTCTCTGTAAAGAGGATATGTCGGTTTGTACCAGCTTTCTTCATCAGATTTCACGAAAGCTCAACAAAAGCAGTCGCTTAGCGGTCACGCTGAATGCGCTTGCTCGACATGATCTGCTGCATCGCAGCAGATCTACGCGGGGCACGTGCGCGAACTGTAACGGTGTGTGACCTACTCCCCTCGTGGGGGCGCGGCGCTCAGGCCACGAACGGCCGGAACTGGATGCCCAGCCCGGCGATGCCATCGGTCTCGCCGATCAGGTCCGCGCGCAGCAGCGGCCGGGCATCGATGAAGGCCTGCGGCACGATCAGCGACAGGCGGTTGTCGTCGGCGGTCAGTTCCAGTGCCGGCAGCGGATCGTCCTCATGGGCACGGTTGAGCAGCACCGCCAGGCGCAGCAGGGCGGCCAGCCGGCGTGCGGTCAGCAGCAGGCGCTCGGGCAGGGCGTCGAAGGCGGTCTTGGTCACGCTGCGGCGGTGGCTGCGCACCAGCGCGGCCAGCATCTGCTGCTCCTGGCGCGAGAAGCCGGCGATATCCGAGTGCTCCAGCACATAGCTGCCGTGCACGTGGTAGCCGCTGTGCGCGATCATCAGGCCCAGCTCGTGCAGGCGCGCGGCCCAGCCGAGCATGCGCGCATCGTCGGCATCGAGCCTCCAGCGATCCTGCACCTGTTCCAGCAGCGACAGCGCGGTCTCCTGCACCCGCTCGGCCTGCACGGTATCGATGCCGTAGCGCTGGCTGAGTGCGGCCACCGATTCATCACGCAGGTCGTTCTCGCCGGCGCGGCCGACGATGTCATACAGGATGCCTTCGCGCATCGCGGCCTTGCTCACCAGCAGCTTCTGCAGGCCCAGCGCTTGGAACGCGGCTTCCAGTACCAGGATCCCGCCGGCGATGATCGGGCGGCGGTCGCTGGACAACCCGGGCAGCTGGATGTCGTCGATCTTCTTCGCCTTCAGCAGTTCATCGCGCAGCTGCGGCAGGGCCTCGGCAGTGATCGCGCCCTTGCTCAGCTTCATCGTCGCGCATATCTCGCTGATCGCCTTGTGCGTGCCTGAAGAACCCAGGGCTTCCTGCCAGCCCAGCGCGCGGTACTTGCTGGCGAAGGGCTGGAACTCACGGCCGATCTCGGCCAGTGCATCCTTCCAGCGCTTCTTGCTCAGCTTGCCGCCAGGGAAGAAACGCCGGGTGCTGGCGATGCAGCCGGCCTGCAGGCTTTCGCGCTCCAAGGTCTGCATGCCCATGCCGATGATGAATTCCGTGGAGCCGCCGCCGATATCGATCACCAGCCGGCGCTGGCCGGGCTTGGGTGGTTGCGCATGGGCCACGCCCAGGTAGATCAGGCGCGCTTCTTCGCGGCCGCTGACCACTTCGATGGCATGCCCGAGCGCGGTTTCGGCGGGAACCAGGAACGACTGCGGCGAGCGCAGCTGGCGCACGGTGTTGGTGGCCAGCGCACGCACCCGGTGCGGCGGCACATTGCGGATGCGCTGGCCGAAGCGGGCCAGGCATTCCAGTGCACGTTGGCGTGCAGCGGAAGAGAGACCACCCTTGCCATCCAGGCCATCGGCCATGCGCACCGTCTCGCGCAGGCGGTCGATCACCCGCAGCTGACCGAGCGTGTAGCGCGCGATGACCATGTGGAAACTGTTGGAGCCAAGGTCGATGGCGGCCAGCAGGTCGCCATCCTGCAATGCGGGCGGAGTCGTGGTGGTATGCGGCATGGACGAATGTTAGCCGAAGGGGCGGTGTGCTCGTCACCGCGCGGCCTTCACATGTTGTGGGGGGAGTGCGGCAGGGCTGCGCCCTGCACCTGCGGTAGTGCCGGCCGCTGGCCGGCAACAGCAGG
>NZ_JAOBZT010000044.1:0-36569 GCF_029839005.1 Stenotrophomonas sp. GD03958
GATCGGCGCGTCCTGGCGGTTGAGCTGTGGCAGTACCTTGACGAAGCGCTGCAGGCGCGAGCGCGCATCGTCACGGCCGACCACCACTTCGGTGCCGTTGCTCAGCACCAGCGACCAGCTGCCGCGTGCATCCATCGTTACCCGGCGCACATCGACGCCGGCCGGTGCGAACAATGCACGCGAGTCGCTGTACAGCTTCATCACTTCTTCGGTCTGGCTGTCCGGGCCGTCCAGTTCGGGCAACGCCAGGTCGGCCAGCTTCTTCGGCGTGGGGAACAACTTGCCCTGCTCGGAAACCAGGCGGTCGTTGCCCCAGCGCGCGAACGGCTTGTGCTCGACCAGGGTCACTTCCAGCACGTCCGGCCACTGCTTGCGCACCCGCGCGCTTTCCACCCACGGCAGTTTTTCCAGTGCGTCCTGCGCGTCCTGCAGCTTGACCGCGAAGAAGCCGGCGCGCGCATACGGCAGCAGCACCTGCTGCAGCTGCTCGGCCGGTACCCGCTTGAACTCGCCATGCACGCGCAGCTTCGCCAGCGGCCAGCGCTCGGCGCCGACCCAGCCATTGACCACGGCCACCACCGGCAGTGCAACCACCGACAGCGCCAACAGCCAGACGAAGATGCGCAGCACCGCGTTCATGCGTGCGAAGCCTCCAGGGTCTGTTCCAGCACGCGCCACACCAGTTCCTCGAAACCGATGCCGGCCTGGCGGGCCGCCTTGGGTACCAGCGAATGGCTGGTCATGCCCGGCGCGGTGTTCACCTCCAGCAGGAAGAAACGGCCGCTGCTCCGGTCGCGCATCACGTCCACGCGGCCCCAGCCACGGCAGCCAGCCGCGCGGAACGCGGCCAGCGCGATGCGCCGGATTTCCACTTCGTCGTCACCCTCCAGGCCCGGGCAGAGGTACTGGGTGTCCTCGGCGATGTACTTGGCGTTGTAGTCGTACCACTGGCCCTTGGGCACGATGCGGATCGACGGCAGGGCAACGTCGCCGAGGATGGCCACGGTCAGCTCATCGCCCACCACCATCTGCTCCATCAGCAGCTGGCCGTCGTAGCGCGCGGCCAGGGTCACGGCCTCGTCCAGGCCAGCCTCGTCGGTGACCCGGCTGATGCCCACGCTGGAGCCTTCGTTGGCCGGCTTGACCACAACCGGCAGGCCCAGCTCTGCTGCCAGTGCATGCACCGTGGACGCGTCGACCTTGCGGTACTGCGGCGTCGGCAGGCCCAGCGACAGCCACACCTGCTTGGTGCGGATCTTGTCCATGCTCAGCGCCGAACCCAGCACGTCCGAGCCGGTGTACGGCACGCCGAAGGCGTCCATCAGGCCCTGCACGATGCCGTCCTCACCGCCACCGTTGTGGCCATGGAGGATGTTGAACACGCGATCGATGCCACCGGCGGCCAGCGCCTTGGCCAACGCCGGGATGCCATCGACGGCGAACGCATTGACGCCGCGTGACTGCAGGGCTTCGAGCACGTTGCGGCCCGAGTCCAGCGACACCTCGCGTTCGCTGGAACTGCCACCGAGCAGCACGGCGACGCGGCCGAACTCGGCTGGGTCGGTCACGCGCAGCGGCGGGAAGGTCAGCGTGCTCACGCCTCGCCCTCCCCCTTGAAGCCTTCCACCGCGATGTGGGTGGCCACGGCGCCAATATCGCCCGCCCCCATCATCAGCAGCAGGTCACCGTCCTGCAGCACGTCCGGCAGCACGCTGGCCAGTTCGGCAGCCTTGCCCACCACCACCGGCTCGCTGCGACCGCGGGCGCGGATGGCGCGGGCCAGCGCATGCGAGTCGGCACCGGCAATCGGTTCCTCACCGGCCGGGTAGACCTCGCTCAGTACCAGTGCGTCGACGCTGGACAGCACCGCAGCGAACTTGTCGAACTGGTCACGGGTGCGGCTGTAGCGGTGCGGCTGGAAGGCCACCACCAAGCGCTTGTCAGCCCAGCCACCGCGGGCCGCGGCGAACACGGCCTCCAGCTCGCTCGGGTGATGGCCGTAGTCATCGATGATACGGACCTTGGCACCACTGGCGGTGGTCACTTCGCCCAGATCGTTGAAGCGACGGCCGACACCGGCGAAGCTTTCCAACGCACGCGCGATGGCATCCGGCGCCACGCCCAGCTGCCAGCCCACTGCGGCGGCGGCCAGCGCGTTGAGCACGTTGTGCCTGCCCGGCAGCGCCAGCACCACTTCCTGGCTGGTGCCCTGCGGCAGGCGCAGGGTGAAGCGCATGCGCGGCCCTTCCTGCACCACGTTCTCGGCGCGCACGTCGGCCTGCGGGCTCATGCCGTAGCTCATCACGTGACGCGGGGTTTTGGCGGCCAGCGCGGCCACTTCCGGGTCATCGATGCACAGCACGGCCAGGCCGTAGAACGGCAGGCGCTGCAGGAACTCGGCGAACGCCGCCTGCACGCGGGCAAAGTCGTTGCCGTAGTTTTCCAGATGGTCGGCATCAATGTTGGTGATGATCGACATCAGCGGGTTCAGGCGCAGAAAGCTGCCATCGCTTTCGTCGGCCTCGGCCACCAGCCACTGGCCTCCGCCCAGCTTGGCGTTGGCACCGGCCGCCAGCAGCTGGCCACCGATCACGAACGTAGGGTCCAGGCCACCTTCGCTCAGCACCGCAGCAGTCAGGCTGGTGGTGGTGGTCTTGCCATGGGTACCGGCCACGGCGATGCCGCGGCGGAAGCGCATCAGCTCGGCCAGCATCGCCGCACGCGGCATGATCGGAATGCGCTGGCTGCGCGCTTCCATCAGTTCCGGGTTGTCTTCGCGGATGGCGCTGGAGACCACCACGCAATCGGTGCCCAGCACGTTGGCCGCCGAGTGGCCGCGCATGATGCGCGCACCCAGGCTGGCCAGGCGGCGGGTCGCCACGTTGTCGGCGTTGTCCGAGCCGGACACTTCATAGCCCAGCGTCAGCATCACTTCGGCGATACCGCTCATGCCGGTGCCGCCGATGCCGACGAAATGCACGCGCGGGAACGCGCGCACCAGGTCGTTGGTGTCGTGCAGGCGACGGATCATGCGCGGCCTCGCGCAGGGCAGGCGCGGTGGCATGCCTTCTTCATACAGCTTCCTCAAGAATGATATCGGCGATGCGCTCGGCGGCATCGACCTTGGCCAGGGCACGCGCGGCTTGCGCCATCTGCATGCGGCGGGCGGGATTTTCGGACAGATCGCGCAGCAGTGCGGCAATGCCGTCGGCCAGCGTTCCGTCCTGCTTCAGCAAAACCGCAGCACCGCGCTCGACCAGATACTCCGCATTGCGGGTCTGGTGATCGTCGACGGCAGCGGGGAATGGCACCAGCACACTGCCGACACCGACCGCGCACAGCTCGGCCAGCGTCGAAGCGCCCGCGCGGCACACCACCAGGTCCGCCCAGGCGAAGGCCTCGGCCATGTCGGCGATGAACGGCGTGATGTCGGCCAGCACGCCGGCCTTTGCATACGCCTCCACCGCTTCGGCGTGCATTTTCTCGCCACTCTGGTGGCGCACCTGTACCGGAATGCCGGGGCCGAGTGCGGCGATCGCCTGCGGCACGCCGGTGTTCAGTGCACGCGCGCCCTGACTGCCGCCAACCACCAGCACGCGCAGCGGTCCGTGGCGGTCGGCGAAGCGCTGTTCCGGCGGTGCGGTGGCGGCGATCTCTGCGCGCACCGGATTGCCGACGAACTCCTCACGCTCGGCGAAGGTACCCGGGAAGCCGGTGAGGAGGCGGCGCGCATAGCGCGACAGGATGCGGTTGGTCATGCCGGGCGCGCGATTCTGTTCGTGCACCAGCAGCGGGAGGCCGTGCAGGCGGGTGGCCATGCCACCGGGGCCAGAGGCAAAGCCACCGAAGGCGACCACCGCACGCGGCTGGCGCTTGCGGATGATCATGCCGGCAGCGCGCAGCGCGCGCATCAGCCGCCACGGCGCGCCCAGCAGGGCCAGCTTGCCCTTGCCGCGCAGGCCGGTGATGGCCAGCGTGTCGATTGGAATGCCGTGCTGCGGCACCAGTCGCGTTTCCATCGCGCCGTCGGCGCCCATCCAGGTCACCGGCACGCCGCGCTCGCGCAGCACGCGGGCCACAGCCAGGCCGGGAAAGATGTGACCGCCGGTGCCACCGGCCAGGATCATCACCGGGCGCACGCTATCGGTGGCCGCGCTCATGACAGCCTCCCGAACGTCGGTTCGATACGCGACTGAAGGCGGCTGGTGCCGCGCGCGGCGTTTGCTGGAGCTGGAGCTGCGGCCGTCGCCCCGGCGCTGATCGGCGCGCTGGCGGCCACCTGCACGGCTGGCTCGCCCACCGGCTCAGCAGCTGCGTCTTCGGCGCCACCGATGCGCACGGCCTGGCGGCGCTCGGCACGCTTGAGTTCATAGGACACGCGCAGCAACAGGCCCATCGCAACGCAGGTCATCAGCACCGACGAACCGCCAGAGGAAATCAGCGGCAGAGTCAGTCCCTTGGTCGGCAGGATGCCCAGGTTCACGCCGATCGAGACGAAGGTCTGCATGCTGATCCACAGGCTGATGCCGAAGGCGATGTAGCCAGAGAAGTGGCGCTTCATTTCCACGCAGCGCATGCCCAGCCAGAAGGTCCGGCCGACCAGCAGCGCGTACAGGGCCACGATCACGCAGGTGCCCAGGAAGCCGAATTCCTCGGCGGTGACCGAGAAGATGAAGTCGGTATGCGCTTCGGGCAGGTAGTACAGCTTCTGCACCGAGTTGCCCAGGCCGACGCCGGTCCACTCGCCACGGCCCACCGCCATCAGCGCGTTGGACAGCTGGTAGCCGTCGCCCTGCTGGTCGGCCCAGGGGTCCAGGAAGGAGGTGATGCGGCGCATGCGGTACGGCTCGATGATCGCCAGGGCGCTCATGCCGACCAGGCCGATGATCACCGGCATCGACATGCGCGGCATGTTCACCCCGCCCAGTACCAGCATGCCGGCGGTGATCGCCAGCAGCAGGGTGGACGAGCCGAAGTCCGGCTGCAGCAGCAACAGCACCACCAGCGCACCGGCCACGCCCAGCGGCTTGAGCATCGCCGGCCAGGTCGCGTTGACCTCGTCGCGGAAGCGCACCAGGTAGCTGGACAGCCAGACGATGTAGAGCACTTTCACCGCCTCGACCGTCTGGAACTTGGAGATGCCCAGGTTGATCCAGCGGCGCGCACCGTTGACCGTGCTGCCCAGGCCGGGTGCGAACACCGCCAGCAGCAGCACGAAGCAGCCCAGCAGCAGCATCTGGTTGTACTGCTCGATGGACTTCAGCTCGGTACGGGCGGCAACCACCGCCAGCACGATACCCACCGCCAGGAAGATCAGGTGGCGGTTGAGGTAGTAGAACGGGCTGCTCATCAGCGCGATCGAGCTGGACGCCACCATCACCACGCCAATGCCGGTGAGCGCGATGATCGCGCCCAGCAGCCACTTGTCGTAGCTGCCTTCGATGGCTTCAAGGCGTGTTGCCTGGCGGGACAGGTCGTTCATCTCAGCGCACCTTCAACGTGGCCAGGCCGATCAGCACAAGCACGACGGAGATGATCCAGAAGCGCACGATCACGCGCGGCTCCGGCCAGCCCTTCAGTTCGAAATGGTGGTGGATCGGCGCCATGCGGAACACGCGCTTGCCGGTCAGCTTGAACGAGGCCACCTGGATCATCACCGACAGCGTCTCGATGACGAACACGCCACCCATGATCACCAGCACCAGCTCCTGGCGGGTGATCACCGCGATGGTGCCCAGCACCGCCCCCAGCGCCAGCGCGCCGATGTCGCCCATGAACACCATGGCCGGATAGGTGTTGAACCACAGGAAGCCCAGGCCCGCGCCGGCGATGGCCGCGCAGATGATGACCAGTTCGCCGGCCCCCGGGATCTGCGGGATCTGCAGGTAGTTGGCGAACACTACGTTGCCCGAGGCGTAGGCGAACACGCCCAGCGCGCAGGCCACCAGCACAGTCGGCATGATCGCCAGCCCATCCAGGCCGTCGGTCAGGTTCACCGCATTGGAGAAGCCGACGATCCAGAAGTAGGCGATCGCCACGAAGCCGATGCCGGCCAGCGGCAGCGCCACCGACTTGAACATCGGGATGTAGAAGGTCAGCGCTGCCGGCACGTCGGCTGTATGGAACAGGAACAGGCCGGCGGCCAGGCCGAAGATCGACTGCAGCAGGTACTTCCAGCGCGACTTCAGCCCGTTCGGGTCCCGGCGGACGATCTTGATCCAGTCGTCATACCAGCCGATGGCACCGAAGCACAGCATCACTGCCAGCACCAGCCACACGTAGCGGTTGCGCAGGTCGGCCCACATCAGCACCGACAGGGTGACGGTCAGCAGGATCAGCGAGCCACCCATGGTCGGCGTACCGGCCTTGGAGAAATGGGTCTGCGGACCGTCCTTGCGGATCGGCTGGCCGCCCTTGAACTGGGCAAGCTTGCGGATCATCGCCGGGCCGAGCCACAGCGACAGGAACAGGGCCGTCAGCGCGGCAAGGATGGCGCGGAACGTCTGGTAGTTGAACAGCCCGAACAGGCTCTCCAACTGCTGCAACCATCGAGCCAGTTCATACAACATGCGGGGATTCCTCTCCTTGCGCCAGCAGCGCTTTGACAATCGTGTCCATGGCGCTGCCACGGGAACCCTTGACCAGGCAGCGCACGCCGGCGTGCAGCTCGTCCTTCAGCGCCTTCGACAGCGCGTCATGGGTGGCGAAATGACGGCCGCCTTCGCCGAAAGCGGTAGCGGCAGCGGCGCTGAGCGGGCCCAGCGCATACAGGCGCTTGAGGCCGGCCGATCGCGCGCGCAGCCCGGCCTGCGCGTGCAGCGCTCCGGCGTCCGGACCCAGCTCACGCATGTCGCCCAGCACCAGCCAGCCCTCTTCCGGCGCGGCGGCCAGGGCGTCGATGGCCGCGGCCAGCGAACCGGGATTGGCGTTGTAGCTGTCGTCCACCAGCACCGCGCCATTGCGCAGCAGATGGGCAATCTGGCGGCCCGGTACCGGCTGCGCCTCGGCCAGGCCAGCCGCGATCAGCGACAGATCGACACCGGCGGACAGCGCCAGGCTGGCGGCAGCCAGCGCATTGCTGACGTTGTGACGACCCGGCAGGCCGAGCACCAGGCGAGCCTCGCCGGCCGGCGAGACCAGGGTGAACTGGCTGCCCTGCGCACCTGCGCGGATGTCGCGCGCGGTCACATCAGCAGTATGTTCCAGGCCGTAGCGCAGCACGCGGCAGCGTGCCGGGGTACCGACGAAATGCTGTTCGAACCAGCGGCCGTAGGCATCGTCGGCGTTGATCACCGCCACGCCATCGGCCGGCAGTGCGGCATAGATTGCGCCCTTGGTCACGGCCACGCCAAGCAAGCTGCCCATGCGTTCCAGGTGTGCCGGGGCGATGTTGTTGACCAGGGCATAGCGCGGGCGGGCGATATCGGTCAGGTAGGCGATATCACCCGGCTTGCCGGCGCCCATCTCGTAAACGGCGTAGTCGGCATCTTCCGGCGCATCGATCACCGCCAGCGGCAGGCCGATCTCGTTGTTGCGGTTGCCCGGGTTGGCGTAGACCACCTTGTGGGCGTGCTGGGCCACCTGCTGAAGGATCGACAGCAGCAGGCTCTTCACGCTGGTCTTGCCGTTGCTGCCGGTGATCGCGAACACCTCGGTGCCCCGGTCACGCTGCATGCCGGTGGCGATCTTCGCCAGTGCAAGCTCGCTGTCGGCCACCAGCACCTGCGGCAGCTCGACCGGCAGCAGGCGCTCGACCAGCAGCGCGCTGGCACCGCGCACCTGTGCATCGGCGGCAAAGTCATGGCCGTCGAAGCGCTCGCCGCGCAGCGCCACATACAGGCTGCCCGGACCGAGGCTGCGGGTGTCATTGCTGACCGCGTCGATGGCCACGTCGTCGCCGTGGATCTCACCGCCGGCCCAGTGGGCGATCAGCGAAAGCAGAGTGCGCTTCACGCGGCACCCTCCCCGGCCTGCGCCTCTAGTACACCGGCCTTGGCCGCCAGTGCAGCGGCAGCCACCTCGGTGTCGTCGAAGTCATGGCGCACACCGTTCACTTCCTGGTACGGCTCGTGGCCCTTGCCAGCAATCAGGATGATGTCGCCGGCACCGGCACGCTTCACCGCCAGGCCGATCGCACGCGCGCGACTGCGCTGCACGGTCACGGCATCGGCATTCTGGAAGCCGGCCAGGATGTCGGCGACGATCACGTCACCGTCTTCGCCACGCGGATTGTCGTCGGTGACGATGACCTGGTTGGCCAGGCGCTCGGCGATCGCGGCCATCTGCGGACGCTTGCCGGTGTCACGCTCGCCGCCGCAGCCGAACACGCAGAACAGCGTACCCTGCAGGTGACCATGCAGGCTGCCCAGCGCTTGTTCCAGCGCGTCCGGGGTATGTGCATAGTCGACCACCACGGTCGGCAGGCCATTCTCGCCGCCGAGGCGGTTCATGCGGCCGCGGATCGGCTGCAGCGCCGACAGCACCTCGGCGATGCGCGGCAGCGGCTGGCCCTGCGCATGCAGGGTACCGGCCACCGCCAGCAGGTTGTCCACATTGAAGCGGCCCAGCAGCGGCGAATGCACGGCCGCGCGCTGGCCGTCGATGACCAGTTCAAACGCAATGCCACGACCATCCAGCTGCAACGCTTCGGCGCGCACGCTGGCATCGCTGGCACCACGCGAACTCAGGCCGATCGGCTGCACGCCCACCGGCAGGCCGGCGAACAGCTGGCGACCGAAGGCGTCGTCCAGATTGATCACCGCTGCCTTCAGGCCCGGGCGATGGAACAGCCGCGCCTTGGCCGCGCCGTAGCTGGCCATGTCGCCGTGGTAATCCAGGTGATCGCGGGTGAGGTTGGTGAATACCGCCACGTCGTAGTGCACGGCATCGACGCGACCCTGGTCCAGCGCGTGCGAGCTGACCTCCATCGCCACCGCGCGCGCACCGGCGTCGCGCAGCTGTGCCAGCAGCGCATGCATCTGCAGCACCAGCGGCGTGGTGAAACCGGTCGGCTCGACCGCACCATAAAGTCCGGCGCCCAACGTGCCGATACTGCCACTGGGCGTTCCGAGCAGGTGCCAGGCCTGGGCCAGCAACTGCACGGTGGAAGTCTTGCCGTTGGTGCCGGTCACGCCCACCATCGCCATCGCCCGCGACGGCGCGCCATGGAACTGGTCGGCCATCGCACCCATGCGTGCGCGCAGGCCCGGCACGGCGATCGCATCGGCTGGCGCCGGCAGTTCGGCCGGTGCCGGGGGCTCGAACAGGATGGCGCTGGCACCGGCCGCGCGGGCCTGCTCGACAAAGTTCAGGCCATGCGCGCCGAAACCGGCGATGGCGACGAAGGCATTGCCGGGACGCACGGCGCGGCTGTCCAGCGCCAGGCCGGTCAGAACGGGATCATGGCCCGCCAGGGCCACGTCGGGAAGCAACTGCGAAAGCAACATCGAAGGACTCATTGCGTGCCTCCCGTAACGGGGGGCGTCTGGGCGTGCGCGCTCGGCAGCGCAGCATCGAATTCAGCGGCGGCATCCACCGGCAGCGCGGTCTCGGCCGGCGGTGCGGGCAGGATCGAGGCCGAGTGGCCGACCTTGCCCGACTGCTGTGCGGCCAGCCACGACTGCAGGTCATCCAGCGGCACGTCCATCAGGCGCAGTGTGCCTTCCATCACGTTGTGATAGACCGGCGCCGACACCAGGCCGCCGTAGAACTTGCCGGCCTGCGGATCGTTGATGACGATGACGGTGGCGAAGCGCGGGTTGGTGGCCGGCACCACACCGGCAAACAGCGCGTTGTAATGGCCACGCTCGTAACCACCCGGGCCGGTCTTGCGCGCGGTACCGGTCTTGCCGGCTACGCGGTAACCCAGCACTGCTGCCTGCTTGGCGCCGCCCTGGGTGACCACCGTTTCCATCATCGCCACCACCTGCCTGGCGACGCTCTCGTCGATGATCTGATGCGCTTCGTTGCGCTGGCCCTTGACGAAGGTCGGCGCGATCAACTTGCCGCCATTGGCCAGCGCCGAGTAGGCGGTGGCGATCTGCAGCGGCGTCACGTTCAGGCCGTAGCCGTAGGACATGGTGGTCTTGGTGGCACCGTCCCAGTTGGCCGGGCGCCGCACCACGCCACCGGATTCACCCGGGAACCCGCTGTGCGGCACCGAGCCGTAGCCGAAACGGCGCACGCCGTCATAGAACACCTGGTCCGGCATCTTTGCCGCGACCTTGGCCGCGCCGATGTTGGAACTGCGGGTGATCACGCCGGTCACGTTCAGCACGCCGTTGTTGCGCGGCACGTCGCGGATGGTGAAGCGGGCCACCTGCATGTAACCCGGGTTGGTATCGATGATGGTGTCCTTGGTCACCGCACCAGCCTGCAGCGCCGTGGCAATCGTCAACGGCTTCATCGTCGAACCCGGCTCGACCAGGTCGGTCACCGCACGGTTGCGGCGCGCATCGGGCAGCGCGCCGGTCAGCGAATTCGGGTTGTAGGTGGGCAGGTTGACCATGGCCAGGATCTCGCCGGTGTTCACGTCCATGATCACCATCGAACCGCCGGCCGCCTTGTTGGCCACCAGCGCGTTGCGCAGTTCCTTGAACGCCAGGTACTGGATGCGGCGGTCGATGCTGAGCGTCAGGTCCTTGCCCGGTTCGGCAGCGCGCAGCAGATCGCTTTCGACGGTCTCGCCCTTGCGGTTGCGGATCACCCGCTTGGCACCGGCCTTGCCGCGCAGCCATTCGTCGAACGCCAGCTCCAGGCCTTCCTGGCCGCGGTCGTCGATGTTGGTGAAGCCCAGCACGTGCGCCATCGCCTCACCCTGCGGGTAGAAGCGGCGGAACTCGCGCTGCGCGGCCACGCCCGGAATCTTCAGCGCGACCACCTTCTCTGCCTCGTCCGGATTGATCCGGCGGCGCAGGTACATGAATTCCTTGTCCGACTTCTGCGACAGGCGGCTGCTCAGCTCATCCACCGACATGCCGACCGCCTGGGCCAGCTCGGGGATGCGCTCGGGCGAACGCAGCAGGTCCTGCGGGTTGACCCAGATCGAGGCGACCGGGGTGGACACCGCCAGCGGCTCGCCGTTGCGGTCGGTGATCATGCCGCGCGAGGTCTTGATCGGCAGCTCGCGCAGGTAGCGGGCCTCGCCCTGGCGCTGGTAGAAGTCGCTGTTGATGATCTGCACGTACGCCGCGCGACCGACCAGCGACACCGAGCACAGGCCGAGCGCCAGCGCGACCCAGCGCAGGCGCTGGCGCAGGTTGAAGGCGTTGCGCGGGCGGTTGCGGCCGGTCTTGCTCATGGCCGCACCACCACGATGTCAGCGGCCTCGGGGAACTTCATGCCCAACTTCTCGCGGGCGATGCGATCAACACGGTTGGCTTCGGCCAGGGTGGCCTGTTCCAGCTGCAGGCGGCCGAACTCCAGGTTGATGTCATCGCGCTTGCGCTCGGCGCGCGACAGTTCGATGAACGTTTGCCGGTGACGATGACGCACGAACACGACGCCGATCGCCGAGGCCACGGTGGAAGCCAGCAGGATGATCAGCAGCAACCGGCTCATGCGTCGGCCTCCCGCTTCTGGGCCACGCGCAGCACGGCGCTGCGGGCACGCGGGTTGGCGGCCAGCTCTTCGTCGGTGGCCTTGATGGCACCGCCGATCAGGTCCAGCGTCGGCACGAACGCGACCGCCTCGGGCAGGCGGCGGTTGGCCGGCGGCGCTTTGGCCAGGCGGTTCATGTACTGCTTGACGATGCGGTCTTCCAGCGAATGAAAGCTGATCACCGCCAAGCGACCGCCGGGCTTGAGCCGTTCCACCGCCGCATCGAGCCCGGCTTCGAGATCGGCCAGCTCGCGGTTGATGTGGATGCGGATGGCCTGGAAGCTGCGCGTGGCCGGGTGGATCTTGTCTTTCCCACGCGGCATCACCGAGGCGATCAGCTCGGCCAGTTCGGCGGTGCGGGAGAAGGGCTGCTTCTCACGGCGGGCCAGGATGGCACGGGCGATGCGGCGGCTCTGGCGCTCTTCGCCGTAGGTCCACAGCACATCGGCGATCTCGCGCTCTTCCACGCGGTTGATCCACTGCGCGGCGCTTTCACCGCTGTCCGGATCCATGCGCATGTCCAGCGGGCCGTCCTTGCCGAAGCTGAAGCCACGTTCGGCCACGTCCAGCTGCGGCGACGACACGCCGAGGTCGAACAGCACGCCGTCCAGGCCTTCGGCCGTCGCATCCCACTGCAGCAGCTGGGCGAAGCTGCCACGGAAGATGGACACGCGCGGGTCCGGCGCGAAATCGCGCTCGGCAACGGCGATGGCTTCCGGATCCTTGTCCATGACCAGCAGGCGCCCCTCGGGACCGAGCTGGGTGAGCACGCCACGTGCATGACCGCCACGACCGAACGTGCCATCCAGATAACGTCCGTTTTCGATCACCCTCAGGCCTTCAAGGACCTGGGTGTACAGGACCGGCAGGTGCACCGCCGGCGACTGCGACACCGGAAGGTGACCGGTCTGCGCTTCTGGGCGCATCCGGGCACCCCGGCTCACAACTTCAGGTCGAGCAACCCATCACCCAGATCCTCGTCAGACAACGTCTGCTGGATCAGGGCCCGATGCGCCTGCTCGCTCCACAATTCGAACTTGTCGCCCATACCGAGCAATACCGCCTTCTTTTCAATGCCCACCGCACCGCGGTGGCTGGCGGGGATGCTGATGCGACCGTTGCCGTCCAGTTCCAGATGGGCGGCCGAGCCGACCAGCTTCTGCTGCAACAGGCGCACGACGCGCTGGGTGTTGGGCTTGGACATGACGTCGTCGCGGACCCGCTCCCATTCCGACTCTGCATACAGCCACAGGCAGCCGGCTTCGAACGGGTTGTAGGTCAGCACGAGACGGTTGTTGCTGGCGCGCGCGACGAGGTCGCGGTAAGCGGTGGGAACCGCCATGCGCCCTTTATCGTCAACTGTGATGGCCGTCTCGCCCTGGAACACGACGCGTGCACCTATCCTTCGCCCGGTGAAACATTGAACCACGAAAACCCACAAAACACCCGGATTTCCCTCTGATGCCCACCTTAGCAGCGGCCGAAGGGTTGTCAACAACTTTTCAGCGGGGAAATCGCCAGCCGCATCAATGGCTTGCAACAACCTTTAGAGAATTGTTCAAGGCTTATCCACAAGTTGCTGATCCGTCTCAATTTTTGAGATTGAACGGAAGTTCAGGGCTGTGGACAGGGCGTGAAACACCTGCTGCGCATTCATCCGCAAGCGCCCGGAAACGCCGCCGGACTGCGCAAACCATGCACAATGAACCCATGTGCCTGCTCGCTCTTGGCTGGATGCACCACCCGCGCTGGCGGCTGGTGATGGCCGGCAACCGTGATGAGTTCCACGCCCGGCCCACCGCGGCGCTGGCCCCCTGGCAGGATGAGACCTCCGTCATCGGGGGACGCGACCTGCGCTCCGGCGGTGGCTGGGCCGGAGTCGGCGCCTCGGGCCGGATGGCGGTGGTCACCAACGTCCGCGACCCGCTGGCGGCCCAGACCGGTCCGTCGCGCGGGACACTGGTGGCCGACTTCCTGCGCGGCCGCGACCCGGCGGCCGTGCATATTGATCGCCTGGCGACCGTGGCTGGCGCCTACGCCCCGTTCAATCTGTTGCTGGCCGATAGCAACAGCCTGGAGTACCTCGGCAACCATCCCGCCGAACGGCAGACGCTTGGCCCGGGCGTGCATGGCATGTCCAACGGCGCGCTGGACGCACCCTGGCCGAAGACCCGGCGGCTGATGGCCGCGCTGTCGGCATGGCTGGAAGCGGACGGGGTCAGATCCCTTTGGCAACGCGATAGGGATCTGACCCCAGACCTGACCCCGCTCTGGGATGCCCTGGCCGATGAACACCGCCCCGCCGACAGCGACCTGCCCGACACCGGCATCGGCCTGGAACGCGAGCGCTGGCTGAGCCCGGCCTTCATCCGCGGCGACGACTACGGCACCCGCGCCAGCACCGTGCTGCTGATTGATGCCGACGGCCACGGCGAAATCCACGAGCGCCGCTTCGGCCCGCAGGGAGTCCCCAGCGGACAGAGCCACGTCATTTTCTGACCGAGTAATGCCGGCCGCTGGCCGGCATCTCTTTCCAGCAGGGTAGTGCCGGCCGCTGGCCGGCAGCTCTGCGATGTCTGGACAGATTTTGCGTCTCGCACTGTGTCTATAAATGCCGCCCGCAACCTCCCTAGGTGGTCATGCCCGGCACCATGCCGCGCGATCCACATCCACATGGAGGACCCATGCGCCGCATCCTCATCCTGCTCGCCACCCACCTGCTCACCCTAGGCCTGGGCTTCGGCCTGGGCGTGTACTTCCTGCCGATCCTGATCGCCCCCGATGACCCGCCGGCCGCCCAGGTACAGGCCGCGATGAAGGACGCCACCTACCGCACCACCTTTCGCCGCGACCTGAAGGGCAGCGATGCAGTGCACTGGGCCGAAGGCAAGGTCAGCGTCAGCGCCACCAGGTCGCCTTCGACGGCAAGATGGGACCAGGTCCGGATTACAAGGTCTATCTGGTTCGCGATTTCGTCGACAACAAGGCCGACTTCCTGAAGATCAAGGCGCAGGCCCAGCGCATCGGCGAGGTGAAGACCTTCAACCGCTTCCTGGTCGAGGTGCCCGCGAACGTGGATGTGGACGACTACACCACCGTGGTGGTGTGGTGCGAGCGCTTCTCGCAGTTCATTTCCGCCGGGCACTACCGATGCGCGGTTCATGCCTATGGAAGAAAGAGGCGGAGCCGGCCGATAAGCCGGGTTCTGTCGTGGACAGTCATTCCTCTAGGCGTTA
This sequence comes from Stenotrophomonas sp. GD03958, assembly GCF_029839005.1. Taxonomy (NCBI): domain Bacteria; kingdom Pseudomonadati; phylum Pseudomonadota; class Gammaproteobacteria; order Lysobacterales; family Lysobacteraceae; genus Stenotrophomonas; species Stenotrophomonas sp. GD03958. Next base: position 14,835 of record NZ_JAOBZT010000044.1, read on the forward strand.
CGTCACCGCAACGCTCAAGCAACCTACCCGGATCCAACGCGGGCCGCGCCAAAGGATCCCTATTTGGTCTTGCTCCAGGTGGGGTTTGCCGTGCCGGTCTGTTGCCAGACTCGCGGTGCGCTCTTACCGCACCATTTCACCCTTACCGGCCTTCCGAAGAAGACGTAGGCGGTATCTTTCTGTTGCACTTTCCGTCGGCTTGCGCCGCCCAGGCGTTACCTGGCACCTTGCCCTATGGAGCCCGGACTTTCCTCGGCACCCCCGAAGGGATGACGCGACTGTCTGGCCGGCTCCGCCAGCGCACATTCTAGCCTACGCACGCCCATCCTGCCGTGCTGATCGCGGCAGCCGGTTCATCCATCCACGCGTGGCGTGGATCTACCGATGCCGCTGCCTTGGTGGGTGCGGATTCCGATCCGGTGGGTGCGGACCTTGGTCCGCACGATCCATCAACTCCCGTACAGCGCCTTGCGCGGCGCGCCGGTCAACTCAGCAGCCAGCCTGGCGGCGGTCGACGGCGGCAGATGCTCGCTCAGCTTGGCGTAGACACGTCGGCCATGCGCCAGCTGCGCTTCCTCGTCGTCACCGGCACCCTGCACCATCACCACGAACTCGCCCTTGCGCTGGTTGTCGTCGGCCTCGACTTGGGCCAGCAGGCCCGCCAGGTCGCCATCAAGCACGGTCTCGAACAGCTTGGTCAGCTCGCGGGCCAGCACCGCCGGGCGCTCGCCGCCGAAGATCGCCGCCATGTCGGCCAGCGACTCGGCGATGCGGTGCGAGGATTCGTAGAACACCATCGTGCGCACTTCACCGGCCAGCGCCTGCAGCCGGTCGCGGCGGCCGCTGGCCTTGGCCGGCAGGAAACCCTCGAAGCTGAAGCGGTCGCTGGGCAGGCCGGCCACGCTCAGCGCGGCGATGGCGGCACAGGCCCCCGGGATCGGGCTGACCTTGATGCCGGCCGCGCGCGCGGCACGCACCAGGCGGAACCCCGGATCGCTGACCAGCGGGGTGCCGGCATCGCTGACCAGCGCCAGCGACTCACCGGCCTGCAGGCGCGACACCAGGCGCTGGGCCAGGGCCTCTTCATTGTGTTCGTGCAGGGCCACCAATGGCTGCTGGATGCCGAAATGGGACAGCAGCTGGCCACTGCGGCGGGTGTCTTCGGCACAGATGGCCGCCACCGAGCGCAGCACCTCCTGCGCGCGCGGGCTCAGATCGGCCAGGTTGCCGATCGGGGTGGCGACGACGTACAGGGTTGGCACACTCATTTCAGCGGTACTCACGGGGCAAGGGTAGAATCGTAGCGTGTACCCGGCCAAGGCCGCTGCCCTCATCGCATGGACCCGATCATGAACAAGCCCGCCGCACGGATCTCCGCCCTGTCGCTGTCGTTGATGCTGCTGGCCGGCTGTGCCACCACCAGCCTGACCAGCGCGCCCGAATCGCCGGCCCAGAGCCAGGCGCTGGCGCTGATCGAACAAGGCAAACCGCGCGACGCCGCCCTGCAGCTGGAAGCGCTGGCCGCAACCCTGAAAGGTGGCGCCCGCAGCAACGCCCTGGCCGATGCCGCCTGGGCCTGGCACCTGGCCGGCGACAGTGCCCGCGCGCGCAGCCTGCTTGGCCAGCTCACCGCCCGCCAGCTGTCCGGCGCCAGCCTGCAGCGCTACCAGCTGACCGGCGCCGAGCTGGCACTGGCCGACAAGCAGCCGGCGCAGGCCCTGGCCCTGCTGAAGGAACAGGGCGACAACGTCTTCCCCGCGCTGCGCACGCGCTGGCACGTAGCCCGCGCCAACGCGCTGCAGGGCACCGGCGATGCCTTCGGCGCCGCCACCGAACGTGCCCGCGCCCATGCCAGCCTGACCGGCAGCGCGCGCAGCGAGAACCAGGCGGCCATCGCCGGCCTGCTCGGCACCCTCGACGATGCCACCCTGCGCAACCGGGCTGCCGCACTGCCGGCCAACGACCCGCTATACAACTTCGCCGGCCGCGCACTGATCGCGCGCGGCCTGCCGCTGCCGCGCCCGTTCGACCGCGATGGCGCCGCCCAGTTCGACACCAGCAAGCGCCCGCCGGCGATGAGCGACGGTTACCGCCCGCCCGCCAAGCTGGCCGTGCTGCTGCCGCTCAGCGGCCGCCTGGCCACTGCCGCACAGCCGGTGCGCGATGGCCTGTTGAGCGCCTACTACGGTGAAAGCCGCCGCCGCCCGGACATCAACTTCTTCGACACCGCCGGCACCCCGGCCGGCGCCCTGGCCGCCTATGACAAGGCCGTCGCCTCCGGTGCCGACTTCGTAGTCGGTCCGCTGGGCCGCGACGAAGTGGACGCCGTGTACGGCCGCCAGCAGCTGCAGGTGCCGGTGCTGGCGCTGAACCGCGGCAAGGACGCACCGCCGGCCGGCAGCGCCGGCTTCTCGCTGGCACCGGAAGACGACGGTATCGTCGCCGCCGAATACCTGCGTGGCCGCGAGCGCGGCAAGGCGCTGGTGATCAACAGCGCCGACGATACCGGCCGCCGTGCCGCCGCGGCCTTCGCCCAGCGCTTTGCCCAGCGTGGCGGCCAGGTGGTGGCCACCGTCGGCGTCAGCGACGCGGTTGGCGATGTCGGCGGGCAGGTGCGCAATGCCGGCCAGGTCGATGCCGTGTTCCTCGCCGTGCGCGCCCCGCAGGCCCGCCTGCTGGCGCCGCAGCTGGCGCTGGCCGGTGCCGGCGGCGCCACCCGCGTTGGCACCTCGCAGCTGACCGTCGGCAGCGGCAAGGTGGAAGAAGACGTGGCGCTGGACGGCATCGTCTACCCGAACGAAGCCTGGAACGTGCGCAGCGTGTCCGGCCTGCCCTCGGCCAGCCAGGTCGCCAGCACTCTGCCCAGCGCACGTGGTGCCGCCGGCCGCCTGTTCGCCTTCGGCGCCGATGCCTGGAAGATCACCGCCTACCTGGACAAGCTGTCCAACGAAGGCGGCCTGGACGGTGCCACCGGCACCCTGTTCCTGGACAGCAATGGCAACATCCTGCGCCAGCCGGCCTGGTCGACCTTCAATGGCGGCCGGCCGATGCCGATCGTCGGTGGTCGCTGAGCGCAGCCAACGGGGCTCGGCGGTGGAAGCGGCCGCCGAGCAGCACCTGCAACAGGCCGGACTGCAGCCGCGTGCGCGCAACGTGCGCTATCGCGGCGGTGAACTGGACCTGGTGATGGACGATGCCGGCACCGTGGTGTTCGTGGAAGTGCGCTACCGTGCGCGATCGGATTTCGGCGGTGGCGCCGCTTCGGTGGATGTGCGCAAGTGTCGACGCGTGGCGCATGCCGCGTTGCTGTACCTGCAGGACCATCCCGCGCTGGCCGATGCACCCTGCCGTTTTGATGTGGTCGACGCCACGGGTGAACCGCCGCAGTTGAACTGGCTGCGTGATGCGTTCCGGTTGGATGATTGCTGATGTGTACCGTCCGCTCTGGCAGAGGCCGACCTTGGTCGGCGCTTCTGTGCCAACCAAGGTTGGCACCTACCAGCGCGCAGCCTGGCCGGCACTACCACGGTGCGTGACTGATGCCTTCGATCATCACCCATGCCGCTGTGCCGTTGGCGCTGTGGTGCGCCGCGGATCGTGGCCGCATTCCGGCATGGCTGCTGGCTGCCGGTGTGGTCGCCGCGATGCTGCCCGATGCCGATGTACTGGCCTTTGCCCTGCACATTCCCTATGCCGATGCGTTCGGCCATCGCGGTGCCAGCCATTCGTTGTTGTTTGCCGGGGTGTTGGCGGTGCTGGCCGCGGTGTGGGCGTTCTTTGGTAGTCGCCGGCCTTGGTCGGCGGATGTGTGCCAACCAAGGTTGGCATCTACCGTACAAGCCGCTGTATTCGTCTTCGTCTGCGCCGCCAGCCATCCGCTGCTGGATGCGATGACCTCCGGCGGCCTCGGCGTCGCGCTGGCCTGGCCGTGGAGTGAACACCGCTTCTTCGCGCCGTGGCGCCCCATCCGCGTGTCACCGTTCGCGCCCCGGTTCTTCAGCGCGCGCGGCATCGCCACCCTGCTCTCCGAACTGCGCTGGGTGTGGCTGCCGCTGGCCGGCGCCGTTGTTGCCTGGAAACTGATCCAACCCGCCCCTGCTGTCCCGCGAGATCCCTCATGAGTACTGCCCTGCCCGCTGCCTTGGTTGCCGAACTGTCTACCCTGCTGGGCGCGGAGGGGTGGCGCATGGATGACAACGCGCTGGAGGCGAACGCGCAGGACAACTCGTGGCGCCACCAGCGCCCTGCCGCCGTCGCGCTGCCTGCCAATGTTGAACAGGTACAGGCCCTGGTGCGCGCCTGCCGTGCACATCACGTGGCGCTGGTCGCGCGCGGCGCGGGCACCGGCACCACCGGCGCTGCCGTGCCGTTGCCGGGCAGCATCGCGCTGTCGTTCACCCGCATGGACCGCATCGTCGAGATCCGTGCCGGTGATCGCTGCGCCGTGGTGCAGCCGGGCGTGCTCAATGGCGCCCTGCAGCAGGCGCTGGCACCGCACGGCCTGTTCTGGGCACCGGACCCGTCCAGCGCGGAGATCTGCAGTGTGGGCGGCAACCTGGCCTGCAACGCCGGTGGCCCACGCGCGGTGAAGTACGGCACCAGCCGCGACAACGTACTCGGCCTGGTGGCGGTGACCGGCACCGGTGAGGTGATCCGCTGCGGTGGTGCCTACACCAAGGATTCCACCGGCTACGACCTCACCCACCTGCTGGTCGGCAGCGAAGGCACGCTGGCACTGATCGTGGAAGCCACCTTGAAGCTAACCCCGTTGCCGGTCAGCCAGGCCGGCCTGCGTGTGCTGTACCGCGATGCCGATGCGGCCGCCGCCGCAGTGTCACGCCTGATGTCGCAGCCGGTGGTACCCACGCGCCTGGAATTCATGGATGCCCGCAGCCTTGAGCTGCTGCGCCTCAACGGTGCGGAAGTACCCGACGCTGGCGCGATGCTGCTGGTGGAAGCCGACGGTGACCACGACACCCTGCCCTATCTGCTGCAGGCGCTGGCCAGCGCCGCTGAAGGTGACGGCATGATCGAACTGGACGTGGCGATGGAAGGGCGCGCACGCGACCAGCTGTGGGCCGCACGCAAGGCCTTGTCGCCCGCACTGCGCAGCGTCGCGCCGGGCAAGATCAATGAAGACGTAGTAGTGCCGGTGTCGCGCATTCCGGAACTGGTGGCCGGCGTACAGGCGTTGGCGCGCGAATACACGCTGACCATCGTCACCTTCGGTCATGCCGGCAACGGCAACCTGCACGTCAATATCCTGTATCACCCTGAGGATGCCGACGAGAACGCGCGCGCGCATGCCGCGCTGCCGAAGATCTTCGAGCTGACACTGGCACTGGGCGGCACGTTGTCGGGCGAACACGGCATCGGCCTGGCCAAGCGCGATTTCATGGCGCAGGCCTTCACCCCGGAAACGCTGGCGGCGATGCGTGCGATCAAGGCCGCGCTGGACCCGGATGGCATCCTCAACCCGGGCAAGGTGCTGCCGCCGGCATAGATCGCGCGCACTCCTGTAGAGCCGAGCCATGCTCGGCTCACCGCGCGCAGCGCGGACTTCCCGCCTGCGGAACGAAGAGCAGCCGAGCGTGGGCTCGGCTCTACAAAGGCTTGTCGTTCGCGATATCGCTCAGGGTCTGCCGGAAGCTGGGCAGCAGCACGCGGTTGCCATGCCCGCTCAGGTGATCGTTGTCGAAGAACAGCGGCTCCCCGTCTTCCACCGCCGAACAGGTCGTTGGCCCGCACAGCAGCGGCAGCGGATCCCACACGGTCATTGACGGGTAACGTGCCGCCAGGTCATCCAGCAGTGCCATCTGCGGCACGCGCAGCATTTCCAGATCCGCACGCGGCATGCTCAGACCCCCGGCACAAGCCGGGTTGCGACGGTTGAACCAGTCCGAACAGCGGTACGCACCGGCCTTGAACAACGGCAGCGGCGCATCCACAACCACGTGCACACCCAGCTTCTGCAAACGCCCCAGCACGCGATCGGCCTCATCGCGTGCAGCTTGTGCATGCGCGGGCGTGCGCTCGGCCAGCACCTGTTGATAGATCTGCTGTGCATCCTGCCGCTGCCAGTCGAACCCACGCAGTTCCGGCATGCGCAAGGCCGCCAGCAGCACGATGTCACCCGGGCGCGCCTCGCGTTCGATGGTCGACAGCGCGTCTTCAATGAAGTCCTGGCAGTCGGCCGGGCTGGCCCGCAGCAGGTTGACGAAGCTGCAGCCGCCGCGATCCTGCTGGCGCACCTCCATGCCGGTCTGCCGCGCGACCATGCTGGTCATGGTGCGATACGCCGCCGCATGCGAGTCGCCGGCCACGAACAGGCGCCGCCCTTCAAGCGCCGGCGCACTCACCGGTTCCAGCGGGCGCCACGCCGGGTAGCGACGCGCCTGCCATGCGTAGCCGTCGCGGGTGACGCTGAGCGAGACCTGCTCGTGGTACTCCACCGTGGCCCAGGCGCCGACACCGCACAGCGCCACCAGCGGAAACGCCATCGCCAGCACCTTGGCCGGTGCCAGCCGCAGCAGCGGCGCCGCACTGCGCAGCGGGCGCTCGATGAAGTGGTAGGACGCGGCAGACACCGCCAGCAGCAGCACCGGATACAGCCACAGCGCGACGCCATGCAGGCCATACGTCCAGCGCAGCAGTACCAGCAGCGGCCAATGCCACAGGTACAGCGAATAGGACAGCCGACCCAGGTAGGCCAGGGGTGTGCAGCCCAGCGCACGGGCGATGCGCGATCTACCCGCTGTCGACACGCCCGCCAACAGCAGCAGGGTACCTGCCACGGTCGCCAGCACGCCCGGCACCGGCATCGCCAACTGCGGGGCGATCAGCATACCCGCGGCCAGCAGCGCCAGGCCCGCCACGGCAGCCGCGTCGCTGCCCTGGCGTGGCGTACGTTTATGCATCCACTGGTAGAGCAGCGCACCCGCGGCCAGCTCCCAGAACCGCGCCGGCAGCAGATAGAACGCCGACGCCGGCGCCGATTGCGCCTGCCAGCCCGCCCACGCCAGCGACAGCACGGTGAGCACCGGCAACAGCCAACGTGACCCCGGCCAGCGCTCACGCCCACGCAACCACACGAAGAACAACAGCGGGAAGACCAGGTAGAACTGCTCTTCCACACCCAGCGACCAGGTATGCAGGAACGGGTTGAGTTCAGCGCCGGGTGAGAAGTAATCGTCCTGCTGGCCGGCCAGCACGATGTTGCTGAAACCGACCAGCGCGGCCCAGCCGGTCTGGTCGAACTGCTCATTGCGCCACGCGCGGGGAATGAACAGTGCCGACAGCACGAAGGTGGCCATCAGCATCACCAGCAGCGCCGGCAACAGGCGCAGCACGCGACGCCGGTAGAAATCGAGCAGCATCGCACCCAGCGATGCCTGGGTGCGCGAGGCCAGCGACTGGCTGATCACGAAGCCGGACACCACGAAGAACAGGTCCACACCGGTGAAGCCGCCGGGCAGCCACGTCGCGTTGCTGTGGAAAAGGACGACGGCCAGCACCGCCAGTGCACGCAGGCCATCGATGGCGGCGTTGTGGGAACGTTCGGGAGAGGACACGCGGGCAACCGGCAGAAGACAGGGCGGCAGCATCGCCACCGTTTGCGCAGTCATTCAATGGACAATCGCGACAGACATGGACATCGTTCAGGACCCGCCCCTGCTCGACGCAGTTGTAGAGCCGAGCCATGCTCGGCTGCTCTTCGTTCAGATCGCGATGAGCCGAGCGTAGGCTCGGCTCTACGGCAGCAGCCAGGGGGCAGAGCCCATTGCCATGGCAATGGGATCCGACCCCGCTGCACGCCCGCTTACCAGGCCATGCGCAGGCCCAGCTGGCCGCCCACATTGCGGTAGCCGTAATCACCGCGCTGCACGCTCATGCCACCCCACGCGCCCCAGCGCTGGCCCAGCTTCAACTCTGCACCGGCCTGCACTTCGTAGCGGTTGCGCGGCACGTCCGCGCCCAGCGCGTCACCGTTGAACTGCAACGTGCTGGTGCCGCTGCCACGCAGCCAGTTCACGCCCAGGTACGGCTGCACCGTGTTGCCGGCGGCAGTGCCATGGCCAAACACACGCACGCCCAGACGCCCGCTCAGGCCACCGGCATCGGCGTGGTCGATCACCGTGCCGTTGCTCTCCACGTGGCGATCGGCGTGGAAATCGACATGGCTCAGCTGCAGCTGCGGCTGCACGTACAGCGCGCTGGCGGCACCCTGCCACACGTTGAAGGTGTAGCCGGCCTCCAGCGACGCACTGGCCATGCGCGAATCGTAGTGCTCCGGCTCCAGGCCAATGCCCTGCACCCGGTTATCGAAACGGCCGTACTGCAGGTTCGCATCGATGTATGCACCCTGGGTGCCTTCAGCCGACTGCAACCAGGTGCCGTACACACCCACGGCACTGCCACGCACCCGACCCTTGGCGCTGTAGCCGGTCAGATCGGACACTGCGCTGCTGTCGGCACGACCCGTGCCCATCATCACGCCGAACGCTGCATTGCCCCGGCGAACCAGGTCAGTGCCAATCTGCAGCACCGAGGTGTTGCCATCAATCGACAGCTGACCACCGACCGCGCTGAAGTCCGCCTGCTGCCGGCCAACGCGCGCCCACGAGGCACGACCTTCATCCAGCGAAACGGCACCGATGCGGTCGTTCAGACGATGGGAAAACATGTTGATGGCTGCCGATTGGTTGGCCAGGTACGCCCCGGCTTCGGGACGCAGCACCGGCACCGGGTCCACGGGATCCACGGGGTCCACCGGATCAATGGGATCGATGGGGTCAACCGGATCAACCGGGTCCACCACACAGCCCGGCGCGGCCGGATTGTCCTTGCAGACATCAAACCATTGCGAACGCAGATACCAGTTGCCATCGGTGGGATCAGTCACGCCCCCCTTGAACAGGAAGTACTCATAGGAGCCGCCCACGGCGCGGCCGGCAAGCGCATAGGTCGCCAACGATGCACCGTCCACTTCGATCAGCTGGATGCCATCGCTGGTCTGAGCGCCAACGCCGCCAATGTTCTTCACCGCAATGCCTGCATCGCCCGAAGTATCGCCACGCACATGCAGGCGATCAAAGGCGCTGTCGTCACCGCCCAGGGCGCCTTGGAACAGGAACGTCGCGCCCTCGCTGTGCAGATCACCGTCCACGGTGAGCGTGTTGAATCGGCCACTGCCGTCGGACAGCGCCACACCACTGTTCAGTACGCTCAGTTCGCCCACCGTGGCATCACCGGTCAGTGTCCACTGGCTTCCGCTTTCAATCGCCATCGTCTGCACCAGGTTGGACGTGCCCTGCCACAGCGACCCGTCTGCCAGGCGCACGTGCACATCGGACTGCGGCACCAGACCGGCATCCTCGTCCTCGGGCGTGATGACGATGTCGCCGACCATCTGCGAATGCCCCTGCAACACCACGTCGAAACGCCCCGCCACCGCCGCATCCAGTGCGATGGCAATGCCATTGCCACCCGATACGTAGGTGTTGTTGGACAGCGTCAAACCGGAGTCACGGCTGCTACGCACCCACACACCACCATGCTGGACGCTTTCCAACGCACTGCGGTCGATGCCCAGCCTGCCGTTGTCATTGATCACCGCAGCCCAGGCGCCCTTGCCCTCGGTGCGAATGTGCGAACCGGTCAACGTCATCCCGCCGCTACCCCCGGTCAGCACACCATGGGCCTGCTGGCCTTCGGTACGGATGATGCTGTCGTCCAGATGGATGCTGCCGCCCTGGCGCGCAACCGCACCAATGGCACCCGCGCCCGTGGTGTGAATCTGGGCCGCACGTGCAGTGATGATCGGGCCGGCGCCGATGCCTGTGAAATCGGCATACAGGCCGTGGCTGCTCTCACCGGACGTGGTCACATTCACGCGGTCCAGATCCACCGTACCGGTCCGTGCATCGATGCCCACCGCACGATCACCCTCGCTGATGACGGAACTGCGGGCCATTACCAGCGTCGATTCGGAGAACATCTTGACCGTTCCGGTCCCGTTGCCGGTGCTGTGGAAGTTGGAGTCCGCCACCGTGACTGCATTGCTGCGACCATTGATGTCCAACGCGATGCCGCTGGCCTTCACCGTGCTTCCTGAGAGGTTGAGCTGGTTGTTATCGGCCAGCCAGATGCCCGACTCGCCTTCAATCGCAACGCCGGTCAGGGTCATGTTCGCCCCGGTGGCCGACACAGCGCGGCTACCCAGCCCCATCGCCGAGATCGAGCCACCGGTCATGGTGATGTCACCGCCGCCGGCGAGGCCGACCGACGACACCCCTTCCATGCGGATGTTCACATCCTGCAGCGTGGCCTGGCTGCCGGTATGCGCCACAACGCCCATGCCGGTGCCCTTGTTGATGACGTCGGTCGCCGTCAGATGCAGTTCACCGCCCGTCGTTGCCAGCGCGGTGGTGGCACCGAAACCGGTGGTGACCAAGGTCGAACCACTCAATTCGATACGACTGCCGGCACCCTCGGCACGGGCCGCGGATGCGCCATCGCCATCGGCACTCACGATGACCGCACCCAGCGGAACGATGCTGCCGCCGTTGAGCGCATGGAAGGCGTGGTTGCCCACACCGGTTGCGCTGTAATCCCCCGCTGCCGGGGTCTGTGCGTCACCGTCTGCAATGACCTGCTGTGCGTGCGCACTGACGGGGATGCCAACGGCTAGCGCCGCCGTCAGTGCGAGGGCCAGCGCCGAGTAGCGGATCTGATGGGATTGCATGTCGGGATCTCCTTTTGTCGAGACCGGCATAGTGGATGTCGCGTTGAACACCCACCATGCAATTAGTTGCAATGTCAGATGCGACATTGCGATACACATGCGACATCAAGTTTCGTGAGGCGACCTCTAGGAGGTGAATGCAACTACAGGTATCACGCAGACTGACGTGATTGACCCGTCTCGCCCGCGCCACATTCATTCAGGCGAGATGACGGATATGTGAAGATGTTGCGAAAAAGAATTATTCGTCAATTCGCCTATGGCGACGGCCTCCTCCCTGCGCCATCCTCATGGCTTCAACACGGGCGCCAAGTAGTAATCGCCACTGCTGTCAAGGCCGGGATATTCCGGTGACCGCAGCGAGATGAGTCCGGTACGGACGGGGGAGCTGCGCATCAGGCCGCCACGCGAAAACACCAGCGCGGTATAGCTGATGACGTACTGCAGCCCATCACCGGCGGTGGTATAAAACTCCATCTCCAGTTCCTCACCAAGGCGGAGCGGCTTTCGATCCAGCAGATTCCAGTAGACATCGAAGGCCAACAGCACCGAATCGGGAGAGCTGGCATAGGACGCGTACGTCCTTCCCTGGTATTGCAGGTCACCTGCGTACGTCAGCCCTGGCACATCCAAGCGCACGAAGACACTGATGGGCCCGCCCGGAAACGCGCACTTCCTCAAGGATGAGCGCCCTCTTTCCTGATCCATGAAGACGCGTGGTTGTACTGGAGCAGCTGCATAGACCGTATCAAGCACAACGTCCGGATAGGCTGTGTAGTGTTCGCATGCCATTGCCGGCCCGGATACCAGTGACAAGCCGGCAAGAACGGATCCAAGCAGTGAGCGAAGACGCGTGTAATGGACGATGGCCAGACGCATTGAATATCCTCATCGAAAATCAGCTCATCGTGCCCCCCCTCGTCAACGCAGCCCATCAAATCAGGTGCAGATGTCCGACGTGGTCCTACCAGTAGTCCACGTTGAGCACTGCCTCCCCCTTGATCATGCCTGGAACAAGAGCATCCGCGGTGCGGTAATAGCGGGCGATGAAAGCATGGTCATGCACTCCCCCCGTGCCGGGATTGAAGTGCCAGGCCCGCCCAAACTGCACCTCGCTGCCGCCACGTAGAAGCTGTACACGGACCCCCTTGGCGCCGGAATCCGCTGTAGGGGTCAACAGGCTTCCGGTGTTTCCCCCATCCCCCGCATCCTTCAACATCAGTTCCGCGCGCGGCACGTTGGCTCCGCACTCCATGCGAACCACCACGATCTTGTCTTTCGCCGTATCCCCCGGCGCGATCAACTCCGCGACGCTGACATCCTGTAGCACTTCCGCAACGTCCCGCACAGGGCAGGTTGTCGGAGGAAACTGCATGTCAATACTGATGGGCAGGCTTGCATTGATCGTCGAATGGTCAACGGAGGAAAACTCCAGATCCAGCGTGGTCTGGAAGTCGCGCATTCTCTCGCCGCGGCTGTACACGTATGCGATCACAATGAAGTTCGTGTTGCCAGGAACACCTGGAAAACGGTTGGGACCAAGTCGCAACGGCCAGTACGAACTGTCTCCATCGCTTGCAACAAACCCCAGCAGCGCCGAGTCAGGACCAACCTCGTACAGCGGCAACCGACCTTGGATGGGGTACGCGGTGAAATCCACATCCGAGGCCCAGCGCAGCGCCGGGCCCACCAGGGTCATATCCAGAGAGTGCTTACTGGAAACGGGACAGCCGCTGGAACTGATATTGGTTCCGTCGTCCCATATCATGCGGACCGTGTCAGGATGGCCGGGCCTGCTCTTGTTGATGACGATGGGCGCTTGTACGGTGAACGTGCAGCTGCTTGCATGGCCCGCCAGGGCGAGCAGCGAGGACACGGCCAGGGCCAGGGCGGGCCGACGGAACCGTCGGTGCGTGTCGGTAGCTGTGCGCAATTGATGAATCTCCTGCCAGTAATCCGGCTATTGGCGTTTATAGAGAGAACTGAGGAACGCGGTGATGCGCCCACCGCACCTGGCCTGTCCAGGACTATCGATAGGGCTTGATTGGCCTCTGGCAACTGCGATGCGCTCACCAATAGTCCACATCGAGCACGGCCTCGCCTTTGATCAGGCCGGGCACCAGCGGCTCGTCGGTGCGGATGTAGCGCGCGGTGAACTGATGATCATGCACACCACCGACGCCTGGCTCGAAATCCCACGTCTGACCAAACTGCACTTCGCTGCCGTTGCGCAGCAACTGCACGCGCACGCCCTCTGCGTCTGAATCGGCCGTGGGGGTCAGCTGGCTGCCGGTGTTGCTGGCATCGCCGGCGTCGCTCAGCGTCATCCGGGCGCGCGGCGGATCGACACCGCAGTTCATGCGGATCGCCACCAGCTTTTCCTTGGCGGTCCCGCCTGGAACGGAAAGTTCAGCAGTCTGCACGTCGGCCAGGGTCTCCGCGCTGTCCTGTAACGGACACGTCGCCACAGGAAAGCGCAGGGTGTAAGAGCCGCTATAGCTACCGTCAATGGCCGGCTGCTGGGGGGAGGTCCACGTCAAGGTCGCGGCAAACGTATAGGTGCGCATCCGCCCCCCTCTGGAGAAGAATTCTGGTCTGAAATCGACATTCGCATCAGATGGCGACTTCAACTCAATGGGGTACGTCAGTTCGCGCCCCACGCCAACCGGAACGCGGTCCCAGCCAAACACCTGTTCAAAGGTGAAGATCACCAAAGGGGACTCCGGCCCGAACTCATATGCCGGAAAGGTCATGCCCAGATAGTCGAGCGTGCCGACATAGGTCAGTTCAGGTGCGTCGAGGCGTAGATTCAGATCGAAGCTGGCGGTGCAACTGTGGAATCTCGTAGCACCGTTGGTCCCTCTGATCCACCGACCGCGCTCCTCCGGGTAGGTGTCATGAGTGAAATCCCGATCCCTCGGAACGTTGAAATAATGCGTGCACGCTTGGACAACCGCGGATACCGTCAACAGTGCAACGCCGACCAGCAACGCCGCCGCACGCGCTCGTGCGCACTTCGCCAATGGCTCTGGCTTGAATGCAATTTTCATTGTCATGCTCCTTGGTAGCTCGCGGGCCGCGTCACTCGTAGTCAGCAGTGACCACGATCTCGGTAGAAATCTCACCTGCGCTCGGCGCTTCCCCGGTGGGCAGGAAGTAGGCGGCACGCAGGTCGTAACGCGCGGTGGCGCCAGTCACCGGCACATCGATGCCGGTGTCACCATCCTTCAGATAGTTGCTGCCGGTGGTGCCGGACAGCAGTGAGATCGACACGCCTTCGGCCGCATCGCTTGCAGCGGTGTTCTTCCAGCGCGTGGCGTCGCCATCGGCGGCGGTACCGGCGAAGGACAACACCGCCTTGCTCACGCCAACGCAGCCCGCGAACTGCAGCGCCCCCGCCTTGATCTGCGCATCGGCGCCGGGCGTCAGGTCGCTGGCCTTCACCGGGTCCAGGGTGATCGGCGCTGCGGTAAGCGTGCAGGTGCCGGGCAGCACCTTGCCGCTGATGGTGAGGGTGGCAGTGTCAGCCAGGGCCAGCGGCGCGGCGGCCAGCAGTGCGGTGCACACAGTGATGCGGTTGAACAGGTTCATGAAAGAACTCCTTGGGTTGAAAGAATGGAATCAGGACATCAGAACGAGGTGGCTTCGACCGCATTCAAGACGGCCTGCAGCCCAGTGCTCGGGGTCGGCAGCGGCGTGCACACCGCCTGGCTCCACGAAAGACCATAGGCATCAGGGGCATCCGGGGTGGTGTACTGCAGTCGGCAGCGATGCGGGCCATCCGGGTCGACGATCAGCTGGCCGTGTTCGGGTGCGCCACGCAGCTGGATCACACCGCCCTGGCCCACTGCGCCATAGCTGCGGCCGGTCTCATCTTCGATACGCGCGGCAAATGGCAGCGGCTGCCCCAGCGCATCGGTGGCGTCGATGAACAATGTGCGCTCGCGCTTGGCATTGAACGCAACCCGCACGATGCTGCCCGCTGTCGGCGCAATCCGCTGCGAGGTCTGCAGCAGTTCCACATCCATCGGCAGGCCCGACGGGTCCAGTTCAATCTGGTTCCAGCGGTAGGGGCTCACGTGCGGCAGCAGCGCATAGCCGTTGCGACCGATGCGCACGTCGCTGCCGTAGCCGATGCGGGCGCCTTGCGCGCCATCGGCCTGTACCAGCGCGAAGCCATCGCCCACCGGCGCACCGAAGTTGATGCCATCGCGGTGCACCACCACACTGCCGGCCGCGCTGGCGTTGAAGGCGTTGTAATCACCCGACCGGCTGTAGCCGGCGGTGACCGTGCCATGCCCACCCCGGTAGGACGCGTAGGCATTGACGCTGCCCGCCCCGTCACTGGAATCGCTGGCAGACAGGCTGTAACTCAGCTGCTGATCAGTGCCCAGCGTTCCGTTCAGACCCAGCTGGCCCTGCTCACCACGGCCCGAGTGGGCCAACTGCGTGCTCAAGCGCGGTGCGCGCGGGGCCGAGCCCAACGGAATGCTGAAGGTTGCCGCATAGCGGGTGTCCTGACGGCCATCGCCCATCTGCAGACGCATGGCAGACAAGCTAAGATTGGCGCGGCCAATGCTGGTCTGGAAGCGCAGCTGCAGATCGTTGTGCTGCTGCGCGCTGTCCCAATAGCGCACCTGTCCGCCATTGAGCGAGAGCGTGCTGCGCTCGCCAATACGCTGCGAGAAGTTCACCTGGAAGCGCTGGCGCGCACGGCCACTGACTCCCCAATCGTCGTTGTACGCCTGGGCGAAATCATTCAGGGAGAGATAGCCGCGCGTGCTGTAACGCAGCGCTGCCAAGCCGAAGTTGGTACCCGTTGCGGTGATGTAGCGCTGGTAGTTCAGCCGGAAGCTGTTGCCGGTAACCTGTTCGCCATTGGCCAGGCGTGCGCGCGAATGGGTAACGTCGGCACCGAACGCACCGAGCGGTGTATTGATTGCACCGCCGAACAGTGCGGACTGGAAGTCTTCGGCAATCTGCACCCCGCCCAGCGCGGTGAAATGGTTGCTGATGCCACGTGCGTATGTACCTTCGGCAAAGCGCAGTGCTTCACGCACACCGCGTGCATCGCGAAGTTCACCGGCGGTGACGCTGAAGCGGCTGGCACCCGGCCGCAGCGCCTGCGGCACTGCAGAGAAGTTCACAGTGAACTGCTGCTGGCGGCCATCGGCTTCGGTGACGGTGACGTCCAGGTCGCCACCGAAGTTGGTCGGGTACAGATCTTCGATGGAGAACGGCCCCGGCGCCACGCTTACTTCGTGGATGACGTGGCCATTCTGGCGGATGCTCACCACCGCGTTGGTTTCGGCAACGCCCTGCACCACCGGCGCGAAGCCGCGCAGCGAATCCGGCAACATGCGCTCGTCGCTGGCCACCCGCACACCGGTAAATGACAGCGACTCGAACAGTTCACCACCGGTCGTACCCTGCCCCAACAGCAGCTGGGCATTCCATGCCGGAAGATCGCGCTGCAGCGTGCTGCTGATCACATCGTGACGCGAGCCATGGCTGCCCTGGCTGAAGGACGAACGATGACGCAGCCGCCACGCGCCCAGGTTCACGCCCGTGTTCAGCCCCAGGTAGGTCGCCTGCTGGCCCTGGTTGCGGCTGTGGTTGATGTTGTAATCGAAGAAGGCTGCCGTGACGCCGTGGTCGCGCAGTGCAGGTGCCACGTAGCCGCGCGCATCGCGTGCCTGCGCAGCCTGTGGCACGTTCACCAGAAGCTGCAGATTGCTCTCATCGAACTCGACCGTGGCACCGTCGATCAGGCTGGGAAGCGCGACGCAGCCTTCATCATCCTGGTCCAGCTCGGCCAGGAACATCTCCTTCAGCGGCAACTGGCGTACCAGCCCGGCCGGCAGGCACGGGGTTGCACCCAGAGGTGCCGGCGCCGCCACGAAGGTGATATCGCGCGTGGCGTGGAACTGGCCATTGACCACCACGTCCAGGGGATACACGCCCGGCACCATGGGATTGCCCTGCGCATAGCGCTGCATGTCGATGGCCTGGCCACCAATCAGGAAGCCCTCGCTGAACTGCAGGGAATCATCACCGTTGGCACTGGCATGACCGGCAATCGCCATTGCCACGGCGGCGGCAATTGCCAGCCCCAGCGGACGGCTGGCAAAACGATGCGGCGTGCGGAGATGAAGGAGGCGCATGTGCATGGTTAGCGTCACTCGATGAGGCCGAAGGCGACATCGCTCGTAGTCGAAGTGGGCCGAAGCGTAGACAGCGTGCGGCCGGCTTCCCATGCAATTTGTTGCAAAGCGACAACGCGCCACGAAACCACGCGGTTTCTAGCCACACCTCTGTTTCGGCGCAATTCAGGCTTGTTTTCAACAAATGACCGCAGTCAATCGAATGCATTGCAGATGCACCTAACGCTGCATGCGACAGCTTGTCGCAGTCGGAAATGAGGCTTCTTAACCGGACGCTGTACCGCAAGCACGGACTCCACTGTCCTGCAAGCACCTTGCAACTAATTGCATATCCACGTGCCGCCCGGCTGGGAACACTGTGCGCATCCGCTGGTTCGTCCAATGCGGATTCCCCTGTTTCCCTACCAAGGACATTCCCATGTCGAACCGATTGAACCTGATTGCCGCCGGCGCGCTCGCGCTGGCCCTGTCTCCCGCCGCATTCGCCGAGAAGCTGGAAATCACCGGCGAGCTGATGACCAGCACCTGCTCGGTGGATGCCACCGGCGGCACCATCACCGTGCCGATGGGCAAGGTGGACGTCGCGTGGGTGAATGAAGCCGAGCGTGCCGGCATGAAGAACTTCAGCATCCTGCTGGACTGCTCCGGCTCCGGCGCCGCCCAGGAAGTGGGTGTACGCTTTGGCGGCACGCCCGACGGCAGCACCGGCAACCTGGCGCTGACAGCCGCCTCCACGGCCAGCAACGTGGGCGTGGCGCTGTACGACGCCTCGGGCAACCACCAGAAGCTGGGCGAAGACCCGCTGCAGTGGGTGAACATTCCGGCCGCCGGCAAGGGCCAGCTGGACTACAGCGCCTGGTATTCCTCGCCGGGCAAGAACGCCACTGCCGGCACGGCCAACGCCTCGGGCGATTTCGTCGTGCTTTACAAGTAACGCACACCCCTGCGCGCCACCCCGTGGTGGCGCGCCTTATTGGAGGACGACCTGATGAAGATCCGTGCAATGACGTGGATGACCGCGCTGCTGGCTGGCGCCCTGGCGCTGCCGGCATCGGCAGCGGTGACGCTGCAGGGCACGCGCATCGTGCATGACGCGTCCCAGGGCCGCGATGTAACCGTGAAGGCCACCAACGGTGGCGACAAGGCCGCGATGGTGCAGGTCTGGATTGACGATGGCGACAGCCATGCACGCCCCGAGAACGTGCGCACGCCCTTCCGTCTGACGCCGGCCGACCCGCGCCTGCTGCAGGCCCACCAGGGGCAGGCGTACCGCATTACTTACGCGCCGCGCCCGTCGGAGACACCGCTGCCGACGGATCGTGAATCGCTGTTCTACTTCAACCTGCTGGACATTCCGCCCAAACCCACCGATGCCGCCGGCAAGAACCTGCTGCAGTTCGCCGTGCGCACGCGGGTGAAGCTGTTCCACCGCCCGGCCGGCCTGCCCGGCAAGCCGCGTGATGCGGCCGGGCAACTGCAATGGCGTGCGCAGGCCGGTGCCCTGCTGGTGAGCAACCCCAGCGCCTACCACGTGACTGTAAGCACGCTGACCCTGCCCGACGGCCGCAAGGTGGAAGCAGAGATGATCGCACCGGGCGCGCAGGTACGTCTGCCGCTTCCGAGTGGCGCGGCGATGCCCGCGACGGTGACGTTCCAGTGGCTGGACGACTACGGCACGCCGCGCGATGCCGAGGCGAAGATCTCCCCTTGAGCGCAGCCTGACGCGCGAGCCATCTTCTATAGAGCCGAGCCCATGCTCGGCTGCTGTGCGGCCAGATCGGGCTGAACCCCGTGCATTGCGCTATGAGCCGAGCATGGGCTCGGCTCTACATGCTTTGTCGTAATTGACGCGCTCCCGTGCGCGCGGGCCATCTGCAACGCTTTCGAACTTTCCAACAATTCTCATTGGCAGCGCAGGCGCTTCATGCAAATCATGTGGCGCCACCGACAACGGGTGGCACGGGCTTGCAATCCCGTTTGATCGATGTTGTTTACGCTTGCCTGCCGGCGTCGCCTCCTTCCCCTGTGCCTGGGCGGCGTCGGCAGGCATTCCGTCTATGCCTACATGGCGGACGGTGCGCGGGGGCCTCGTGCCCGCCGGCGTTTCTACATCGGTCACCGGTATTGCAACCACGCACCGTCCGCCACCCTCGCTGTTAAGCAGGGTGGCCCCTTGCCGCTTGCACAAGGACGCCGCCATGACCGCTTCCCCCTACCCGCACTTGTTCGCCACCCTGGGCGAGGCCGCCACGCGCCTGCCCGATGACCTGGCCCGCACGCTGGAAGACACCTTCGTTGCGCTGCAGACCGGTAACAGCCCTGGCGCCATCACCCTGCAGGCCTGCCTGCAGTACATCCGCCAAGGCGATGCCGCCGATGGCCAGCCGTGGCCCGACAGCAACCGCACACCCGGGCAGCGCCTGGCCTTGGCGCGCATCGACCGCGCCAATGCGGGGCTGAGTTTCCTGCTGGAACTGCTGCACGCCACCGAACGCGTGCGCGTGGACGGGGATATCGACCAGCACATGGATGACGGCGCGCGCGAAGGGCTGTTGCTGGCCTGCCGTGGGCTGGCCGAGTATGTGGATGTGCAGTTGCACGCGACGAAGCACTGAGCGATGCCGATACACTCGACCTCGGTAGGTGTCGACCTTGGTCGACACGGCATTGGCATGGGCGCCCGACACATTCGTGCCAACCAAGGTTGGCACCTACCAGAGCAACATCAATCTGACCCCACCCCGAAGGTTGGCACCCAGCAGTGCAGTACCGCTGCGGCTACGCGAAGTGCTGGTAGCCGCCGTCGGCGGCTTCGCCATCCACGTGCACGCCCTGGCCTTCGGCAATGCGGCCGACGCGGGTGAGCGGCACGCCCAGCGATTCGGCCAGGTAGTGCAGCGCGTCGCGCTGGTCGGCGGCGGCGGTGAAGCACAGCTCGTAGTCGTCGCCACCGCGCAGTGCGCAGTCGCGCGCATCGTCGCGGCCGAGCAGTTCACGCAGCGCGTGCGAGATCGGCAGCGAATCGGCATCCACATGCGCGGCCACGTTGCTGCGCGTGGCGATATGGCCCAGATCGGCCAGCAGGCCATCGGACACATCCACCGCCGCATGCGCGAAGGCACGCAGGCGCAGGCCAAGCGTCACGCGTGGCGTCGGCCGCAGCAGGCGCAGGCGCAGGCTTTCGTAGTCGGCCAGCAAGGTGGCCGTGGCCACGTTCAGTGCACCCTGCTGCCACAGGCGCAGCGCGCCGGCGGCATCACCCAGCGTGCCGCTCACCCATATGTCATCGCCCACCTGTGCGCGGTCGCGGCGCAGCGCCTGGCCACGCCCGACCTGACCCATCGCAGTCACCGACAGCGACAGCGGACCGCGCGTGGTGTCGCCGCCGATCAGCGCGATGTCGTGCTGGTCGGCCAGGGCAAAGAAGCCATCGGCGAAGGCCTCGATCCAGTCTTCAGACGCTTCCGGCAGCGACAACGCCAGCGTGCACCACGTCGGGCGTGCGCCCATCGCGGCCAGGTCCGACAGGTTGACCGCCAGGGTCTTCCAGCCGATGTCGAAGGCCGGGGTTTCCACCGGGAAGTGCACGCCGCTGTTGAGCGTGTCGGCCGTGACCACCAGTTGTTCATTGGCGCGCGGCTGCAACAGCGCGGCGTCATCGCCGATGCCGAGCAGGATGTCGTCGCGCTCGAGGGTGCGGGCGCGGATGCGGTCGATGAGGGCGAATTCGGCCAGGGACATGGGGCGTTCCCGCTGTTGTACGTGCCGCGCAGGGCGCGGTGGGCGGTAGTGCCGGCCGCTGGCCGGCAACCTCAGGATCCCTGCAGCTGCCGGCCAGCGGCCGGCACTACCACAGGTGGGTCAGTGACCCGATTCGACCTTGCGCCATTCCACGGCGGCACGATCCAGCACGCCGTTGACGTAGGTGTGACCGTGTTCGGAACCGAAGCGCTTTGCCGATTCGATGGCTTCGTTGATCACCACGCGATACGGCACGTCCAGGCGGTAGCGCAGTTCGTAGGCGGCCAGGCGCAGCACGGCGCGTTCGATCGCGTCCACTTCTTCGATGCCACGGTCCAGGTACGGGCCGAGGGCTTCGTCGATGTCGCGGCGGTTGTCGAGCACACCGTGCAGCAGCGCCTCGAAATACGCCAGATCGGCGATTTCGCGGGCCTGCTCGTGGGCGAACTGGGCGATCAGCGACTGTGCATTGCCGCCGGAGATCTGCCAGGCGTAGATGGCCTGCACGGCACGACGGCGGGCGCGCGAGCGCAGCACCGGATCGACGCCATCGCGGCGGACGGGTTTACCGGAGGGCTTGCCCTGGGTGTTCTTGTTCATGGCAGCTGCTCCAGAAGATTGACCATTTCCAATGCGGCGAGTGCGACTTCCTCGCCCTTGTTGCCGTGACTGCCGCCTGCGCGGGCCTCGGCGTCTTCCACGCGTTCCACCGCCAGCACGCCGTTCAGCACCGGCACGCCGAAGTCCAGCTGCACGCGCATCAAGCCCTCGGCGCAGCGGTCGGCCACGTGTTCGTAATGACGGGTATCGCCACGGATCACGCAACCCAGGGTGAGGATGGCGGCGTGTTCATGGGCGGCGGCCAGGCGCGCGGCCACCAGCGGCAGTTCCCAGGCTCCCGGCACGCGGATCACGTCGATGTTGGCTTCGGTGATGCCGTTGCCGGCCAGGCTCTGGCGGGCGCCAGCGACCAGCGCGTCGGTGATGCGGGCATTCCAGCGGCTGGCCAGGATGGCGAAGCGCGCCGATTCGGGAGTGCGAAGATCGCCTTCGAAGTGGCTCATATGCGGCTTGGGGGACTCGATA
>NZ_JAOBZT010000045.1:0-35982 GCF_029839005.1 Stenotrophomonas sp. GD03958
CGCCGGCCAATACCTGAGGGCGGAAGCCTGCGTTGGGCGCGGCGTCGCATTGGGTTGTGCCGGCCGCTGGCCGGCAGATCCGTCATCGTGCGATGGGGTCGGAGGCCCTACGGGGATCTGACCCCGGGCTACGCCTTGTCACCGCCGCGGTCAGCGCAGCCCCAGTTGAGGATGCGGGTGCCGGCGGGCAGCACGCGGCGGAAGAACGCCACCCGGCCCGGCTTCGGGTTCACCACCACCGGTGCCTTGGCCGCCAGCAGCAGTGGCAGGTCGGCGGTGCTGTCGGAGTAGGCGATATCGATATCGCCGTAGCCGCGCTCGCGCAGCATGCGCATTTTCTCTTCGTTGTGGCAGTGACGGGTTGGACCGACGCCGCCCAGCCGTGGGCCGACCTCGGTACCGATCACCGGCACATCCTGATGGGCCACGAAGGCCAGGATCGCGCGTGCAAGCTCCGGCGGCGCACCTGTGGCAACCACCACGCGGTCGCCCTTGGCCCGGTGCGCGGCGAACACCTCCAGCGCCTGCGGCAGCAGCTTGGCGCGCATCTGCGCCTCGTTGCGCAGCACATAGGCATCGATCACCTTGTTGAAATCGCGCGCACGGTGCAGGCCGAAGCTGCCGATCCACACGTAGACCGAAATGCCGGCACGACGGGTCGGCAGCAGCGCCACCATCGGCCCGGCGATCGGCGTGACCAGCAGCGCCGCCAGCATGCGCAACGGGTTGCGCTTGATCAGCGAGGCGAACAGATGGGTGCCCGAATCGCCGTCGTAGAGGGTGTGGTCGAAGTCGAAGACCACCAGCGGCGCATCCTCGCGCGGCGTCGGATAGTGCGTTTTCATGCCGCGAAGAATAGCTGACGCAGGCCCTCGCCCGGCTCTTCCACGCGCATGAAGGCCTCGCCCACCAGGAACGCGTGGATGCCGGCATCACGCATCAGCGCCACGTCCTGCGGCCCCAGGATGCCACTCTCGGTGACCAGCAGGCGGTCGCGCGGCACGGCCTGCTGCATGTCCAGCGTGGTCTGCAGCGACACCTCGAAGGTGCGCAGGTTGCGGTTGTTGATGCCGATCATCGGTGCCGGCACCTGCAGCGCACGCTCCAGTTCGTCGATGTCGTGCACTTCCACCAGCACGTCCATGCCCAGCGACAGCGCCAGTTCGGACAAGGTGGCCAGCTGGGTGTCGTCCAGCGCGGCCACGATCAGCAGGATGCAGTCGGCGCCCAGCACGCGCGCTTCGTACACCTGGTAGGCGTCGATCACGAAGTCCTTGCGCAGCACCGGCAGCGTGCAGGCCTCGCGGGCCTGCTGCAGGTAGGCGTCGGCACCCTGGAAGAAGTCCACGTCGGTCAGCACCGACAGGCAGCTGGCACCGCCGAATTCGTAGCTGACGGCGATGTCGGCCGGGCGGAAGTCCGGGCGGATCACACCCTTGGACGGGCTGGCCTTCTTCACCTCGGCGATCACCGCCGGGTCGCCATTGGCCACCGCCGCCTGCAGCGCGCGCACGAAGCCGCGTACCGGCGGGGCGCTGGCCGCGGCGGCCTGAAGCTCCTCGAGCGGGCGCTGGGCGCGGCGGTGGGCCACTTCTTCGGCCTTGCGGGCCAGGATCGTCTGCAGGATGTCGCTCATCGTCTTCGGTTCGGTGCGGGGGCGGTGAGGACGGCCATTATCGGCCATCGACGGGGTCAGGCTGAACCGCGCGCTCAGGCAACCAGCGCGCGGGTGGTTTCCACATACTGCTGCAGGCGCTGGCGGGCGCTGCCATTGGCGATGGCGGCACGGGCACGGGCCAGGCCATCGCCGATATCGCTGGACACGCCGGCAACGTACAGGGCGGCACCGGCATTGAGCGCGACGATGTCCAGCGCCGGGCCCGGCTCGTTGTCCAGCACCGCGCGCAGCATCTGGATGGACTGTTCCGGGCCGTCCACGCGCAGGTTGCGGCTGGCCGACATGGCGATGCCGAAGTCTTCCGGGTGGATCTCGTACTCGCGGACCTTGCCGTCGCGCAGCTCGCCCACCAGGGTGCCGGCGCCCAGCGAGATCTCATCCATGTTGTCGCGGCCCCAGACCACCATCGCGCGCTCGGTGCCCAGTTCGCGCAGCACGCGGGCCTGGATGCCCACCAGATCAGGATGGAACACGCCCATCAGCACCGACGGCGCGCTGGCCGGATTGGTCAGCGGGCCGAGGATGTTGAAGATGGTGCGCACGCCCATCTCGCGGCGTACCGGCGCGACCACCTTCATCGACGGATGATGGATCGGCGCGAACATGAAGCCGATGCCGGTCCGCTCGATGGCCGCGGCCACCTGATCCGGCTGCAGTTCGATCACCGCGCCCAGCGCTTCCAGCGCATCGGCACTGCCGGACTTGGACGACACGCTGCGGTTGCCGTGCTTGGCCACGCGCGCACCGGCGGCAGCGGCCACGAACATCGAACATGTGGAGATGTTGAAGGTGTGCGAGCCATCGCCACCGGTACCGACGATATCAACCAGGTTGGAGGTATCGGCCACCGGCACTGGCCGGGCGAATTCACGCATCACGGTGGCCGCCGCGGCGATTTCGTCCACGGTCTCCTTCTTCACGCGCAGGCCGGTGAGGATCGCGGCGGTCATCATCGGAGACACATCGCCGCGCATGATCTGCCGCATCAGGTCGACCATTTCGTCGAAGAAGATTTCGCGGTGCTCGATGGTGCGTTGCAGGGCTTCCTGGGGGGAGAAGCTCATGGGTATGCTCCTTGGATCAGGCCGCCGGGCGCTGGAGGAAATTGCGCAGCAGCGCGTGGCCGTGTTCGGTGAGGATGGATTCGGGATGGAACTGGACGCCTTCCACCGGGAACTGGCGGTGGCGCAGGCCCATGATCTCTTCGATCGAGCCGTCCTCGTTCTCGGTCCAGGCGGTCACTTCCAGGCAGTCGGGCAGACTGTTCTTGTCCACCACCAGCGAGTGGTAGCGGGTGGCCTGGTAGCGGTCCGGCAGGCCGGCGAACACGCCCTTGCCTTCATGGCGGATCGGCGAGGTCTTGCCGTGCATGATGTTGCCGGCGCGGATGACGGTGCCGCCGTAGACCTGGCCGATGCCCTGGTGGCCCAGGCACACGCCGAGGATCGGCGTGGTCGGGCCCAGGCGTTCGATCAGCTCCAGCGAAACGCCCGCTTCGTTGGGGGTGCACGGGCCGGGCGAAATGACGATGCGCTCGGGCTTCTGCGCGGCGATCTCGTCCACGCTCATCACATCGTTGCGCACCACCTTCACTTCGGCGCCCAGCGTCTGCAGGTACTGCACGAGGTTGTAGGTGAAGCTGTCGTAGTTGTCGATCATCCACAACATGGTCAGGTTCCGTCGCTTATCAGGAAAATGGCGTACACGTTTTCGGTGTAGGTGATGGGGCCGGCTTCAATGGATTCGGGCTCAGCGGGCGCGGGCGCGGAGGCGGGCGCGTAGCTGCCGGTCACCGAGATCCTGTCGAGGTCCCCGCCGTCCTCGCCCTGCTGGGGCCATTGCCCGGCCCGGATGCCGTAGGCGAAGTCCGGCGCCACATCGGAGATGCTGTACAGGCCACGCACTCTTGTTCCATAGGCCTTGGCCAGGCCCTGCGCGGACTCGCGGGTCTGGGCCGCTGCCTCGCCCTTGAGTTCGCGGCGCAGCGCCACTTCGCCCGAATAGGTCGGCGCCAGGCTGCTCACCTGTACGTTCTCGTTGGCCTTCAACGCACCCAGCACGTCCTGCATCGCCTTCACGCTGGCGAAGCTGGCGCGCAGCTGGCGCGACACGCGGGTGCCGATGAAGACCTGCCGGTTCTGCTCGTAGCGCGTGGCCGGGCCGATCCGCAGGTTGTCCGCACGCACGCTGCCGTCCACCGCCTTGTGCTGCTTGAACAGTGCCAGCACGCGGGCAACGTTGTCCTGCACGCGGCGGCGCGCGGCGTCGGCGTCCATGTCGGTCTCTTCGATGTTCAACTGCAGGCCGAACCGGTCCGGCATCACCGTGCGGCTGCCCTGCCCCTTCACCAGCAGGTGCGGCTGCGAGGGAATCGTGTTGGCCTGCGCCCACGCAGACGGGGCCATCGTGGCCAGCAGTGACGACCACAGCAATGCGCTCAGCAGCTTCATGCGGTACTCCTTGTCTTGAATGGGAACAGCGGAAGGTGCCGCGGCGCAGGCCACGGCACGGGGAGGATCACAGGCCCTTGGCGGCCTGGGCGACGGCGCGGAACAGCGCGCGGCCCTTGTTCATCGTCTCATCCCATTCCTTGTCCGGGTCCGAGTCGTAGACGATGCCGGCGCCGGCCTGCACGTACAGGCGGCCGTCCTTGATCACCGCGGTGCGGATCGCGATCGCGGTATCGGCATCGCCGTGCCAGCCGATGTAGCCGATGCTGCCGGCGTAGACATTGCGCTTGATCGGTTCCAGCTCGCGGATCACTTCCAGCGCGCGGATCTTCGGCGCGCCGCTGACCGTGCCGGCCGGGAAGGTGGCACGCAGCACGTCGGCATAGCTCAGGCCCGGCTGCAGCTGCCCGGTCACTTCGCTGACGATGTGCATCACGTGGCTGTAGCGTTCGATCACGAACTGCTCGCCCACCTCCACGGTACCTGCCTTCGAGACGCGGCCGGCATCGTTGCGGCCGAGGTCGATCAGCATCAGGTGCTCGGCGCGCTCCTTCGGATCGGCCAGCAGCTCGGCTTCCAGCGCCAGGTCCAGCTCGGGCGTGGCGCCACGCGGGCGGGTGCCGGCGATCGGGCGCACGGTGACTTCGCCGTCCTGAAGGCGTACCAGGATTTCCGGCGATGAACCGACCACCTGCAGGTCGCCGACATCCAGGAAGTACATGTACGGCGACGGGTTCAGTGCACGCAGCGCGCGGTACACATCCACCGGGCGCGCCTTGAACGGCACGCTCAGGCGCTGGCTGAGCACCACCTGGAAGATGTCACCGGCGCGGATGTATTCCTTGCTGCGCTGGACCGCATCGACGAACCCTTCGCGGGTGAAACCGGAGACGAAGTCGGACTCGTCCAGCACGTCGCTGTTGAGCGGTGCGGGATAACCGGCGCCCGGTGCACGCAGCTTGGCAGTCAGTGCATCCAGGCGCGCCTGCGCCTGCTCGAAGGCGCCCTCGACCCGCGGGTCGGCGTGCACGATCAGGTACAGCCGGCCCTTCAGATTGTCGAACACCGCCAGCTCGTTGGAGTCCAGCAGCAGGATGTCCGGCGTGCCCAGCTCATCGCGGCCGGCCGGCGGGGCCAGGCGCGGCTCGATGTAGCCGATGCACTCGAAACCGAACCAGCCGACCAGGCCACCGGTGAAGCCCGGCAGGCCGTCCAGCTTCGGCACCGAGTGGGCGCTGCGCAGCGCCTCGACTTCGGCGAACGGGTCGGCCACCTCGCGGGTGTCCACCACCTGGCCGTCTTCGCGCACGGTCAGCGTGTGGCCGTGGAAGGCGTACACACGGCGCGCCGGCAGGCCGATGATCGAGTAACGACCAAAGCGCTCGCCGCCTTCGACGGATTCAAACAGGTAGGTATTGGGGCCGTCGGCGAGCTTCAGATAGACCGAAAGCGGCGTGTCCAGGTCGGACAGCACTTCGCGGACGACGGGAATGTGGGTGTGGCCTTCAGCGGCCTGCTGCTGAAACTGAGCGTGCGAGTTCAAGACGACTTTCCTTCCGGGACACAGCGTTATGGGGGCGGACGACGGCAACGGGCCACCATCGCCACCAACGGCGTGCGGAAGAAAGGGTATGCGGGGTCGTCAGGCTGGACACCCCTTGACTGTATCGCAGCTTGGACGGCAGGGGAACCCTGGGAAACTGAACCACGGGAAAGCACAGGGCTCATGGCGGCTCATGGCGGGGACCGGTGGGGGACCGGCGCGGGAACCGGTAGAGTCGACTGTTAGTCGACTTGCGCGCGTAGCGCGGGGTTTTACGCCGTCGGAACGAAGAGCAGTCGACTAACAGTCGACTCTACCTCCCCTTCCCAGCCAGCAACGGGCAGCCAGCCGGAAGATGCATGCGCACCCTGCCCGGCACGCACTCGATGCGGAACTGGCGGGCCTGTACCGGCTCGCCGTCCAGGTTGAGGGTCAACGGGCGCTCGGACTCCACCTGCAGCCACGGCAGCCGCGCACGCGTGGCCAGCTGTTCCAGCGCAGCCTGGGTGCCGGACTTCAGCATCTGGCCGAGGGTGGCGGTGACCTCCCCTTCCAGTTCCGGAAGCACGGTCACATCCAGCAGCCCATCATCGATCAATGCCTGCGGACACAGTTGCTGGCCGCCACCGGCCTGGCGACCATTGCCGATGCCCAGGGCGATGAAGTCGCCTTCCCAGGCGAAGTCCGGGCCGGACAGGCGCGCGTTGATCGGCTCGATGCGACCGAGCTTGGCGATACCGGTGATCACATAGGCCAGCCCGCCCAGCATCTTCTTCAAGCCCGCATCAGTCTCCACCGTCACCTGCGTGCCGAAGCCACCGCTGGCGAGATTGGCGCACCACCATTGCGTGCCATCGGCGTCCACGCGCAACAGGTCAATGGCGTGCGGCGTCGCCTGCCCGATCAAGGCGAAGGCCTCCTTCGGCTCAGTGGGAATGCCGGCAGCAGTCGCGAAATCGTTGGCGGTCCCCATCGGGACCAGCGCCAGCGAGGGCAGCGCATCTGCCAGCTCCTCACGATGCGCCAGTGTCTCGGCCACCGCACTGAGCGTGCCATCGCCTCCGGCGGCCACGATCACATCCACGCCATGATCGATCGCCTCGGCGACATAGCGCTCGGCGTCACCGTCCTCCCAGGTCACCCGCACTTCCAGCTGCACGCCCTGTCCGCGCCAATGGCCGACGGCGTCGCGCAACTCATCGTTGCCGGCGGATTTGCCGTTGAGGATCAGGCGCCAGCGCGGGGTGGTCATGCAGAGCTTCCAGGGATGCGGTGGCACAGGCTAGCAATGCGCTGTTTGCCCGCGGTGAATGTCACGCAGATGTCATTCAGCTGCTGGAGAATGGAAGGCCATAGCAGGGACGACGGATGGAGGCAGGATCAGCCTCCCACGCATGCAGCGAGGCCACGCCAGTGATTGGCGTGGCCTTTTTTTGCCGCAGTAGATCCACGCCATGCGTGGATTTCACGTCAACCGTTGGCGAAATCGTGCAGCGCCTGGCCCTGCAGCCGGTACACGGTCCACTCGTCCTGCGGCTTTGCGCCGGCGGCGGTGTAGAACTCGATGGCCGGGGTGTTCCAGTCCAGCACCGACCATTCGAAACGACCGCAGCCTTCGGCCACGGCCTGGCGGGCGATGTACTTCAGCAGTGCCTTGCCGGCGCCGCCGCCGCGCTTCTCCGGGCTGATGTACAGGTCCTCCAGATAGATGCCCTTGCGGCCCAGCCAGGTGGAGTAGTTGTAGAAATACACCGCATAGCCGATGGCCTCACCGTCGGCTTCGCAGATCAACGCGCGGGCAGTCGCATCGGCACCGAACAGGCTTTCGGCAATACCGATCTCATCGGTCTGCACCGAATGCTCGGCCTTCTCGTAGATGGCCAGTTCGCGGATGAAGCGCAGGATCAGGCCAGCGTCGGCCACGGTGGCCGGGCGGATGTTCAACACGGCCACCGTACCCATGGCTCAGCCCCTTGCCGCAGCAACGTTCGCGCGCATCTGCGCGATCACGTCCTGGTAGCTGGTCCTGGCGTTGAAGATGGCCGAACCGGCAACGAAGGTGTCAGCGCCGGCGGCGGCGATCTCACCGATGTTGTCGGCTTTCACGCCACCGTCGATCTCCAGGCGGATGTCCTTGCCGCTGGCATCGATCATCTTGCGCACCACCTTCAGCTTGTCCAGCGCCGAGGGGATGAAGGCCTGGCCGCCGAAGCCCGGGTTGACCGACATCAGCAGCACCAGGTCCAGGTCCTCCAGCACCCAGTCGAGGATGTCCACTGGCGTGGCCGGGTTCAGCACGATGCCCGGCTTGCAGCCCAGCGAGCGGATCAGCTGGATGGTGCGGTGCACGTGGCGGCTCGCCTCCGGGTGGAAGCTGATGTAGGTGGCACCGGCCTCGGCGAAGTCCGGGATGATGCGGTCCACCGGCTCGACCATCAGGTGCACGTCGATCGGCGCGGTCACGCCGTGCTTGCGCAGCGCCTGGCAGACCATCGGGCCGATGGTCAGGTTCGGCACGTAGTGGTTGTCCATCACGTCGAAGTGGACCCAGTCCGCGCCGGCGGCGAGGACGTTGTCGACTTCCTCGCCGAGACGGGCGAAGTTGGCAGAGAGAATGGACGGGGCGATGAGGCAGTTGGACATGGCCGGGGCCTTCGGAACGGGGAAAGGATTCTCCCGCCCGCAGGCGGGACTGTCGGATCAGCGCTTGCGCAGGGTCTTGATACGGTCGTAGGCGGCATTGATCCGCCGCGACTTCTGCTCGGCCTGCTGCTGCAGCTCGGGGGCGGCGCCGCCAAGCTTGTCGGGGTGGTACTGCGAGATCAGCTTTCGGTAGGCGCGCTCGATCTCGGCATCGGTGGCCTCGGAGGTCAGCCCCAGCTCCCGGTACGGGTTCTCCTTGTTCAGGCGGAACCAGTCCGAATCAAAGGCATGGCCGATCAACAGGCCGACTACCGCGCCGAACAGCGGATTGGGCCGGAACAGCAGGGCCCCGGCGATGAAACCGAGCAGTTTTCCGTACCAGCGCATGGCGCCCCAGGGTCGACCGGCGAAATGGATGCTCATTTTACGTCACAGCGGGCCCGGACCGCTTTACACTAGGCCGCCCGCTGGTCTGCGGGCCCGCCGGGTCCGCTGGGCAGCCGTATCGACAACGCCCCAGGAGTGCCCGTGCCAACCACGCTGTTGCAATCCGATCTCCCCGGCCTGCCCTTGCGCCATCGCGGCAAGGTGCGTGATGTGTTCGATATCCCGCGCGAGCGGCTGCCAGCCGGAACCCCGCCGGGCGAGTACCTGCTGATGGTGGCCACCGATCGCCTGTCGGCGTTCGACGTGGTCCTGCCCGACCCGATCCCGGGCAAGGGCGAGATGCTCTGCCAGGTCTCCAACTTCTGGTTCGCCAAGACCGCGCACCTGATGCCCAACCACCTGACCGGCATCGACGTGGCCAGCGTGCTGCCCGAAGGCGTGGACCCTGCCCTGTATGCCAAGCGCGCGGTGGTCACCCGCAAGCTGAAGCCGGTGCCGGTGGAAGCGATCGCCCGCGGCTACCTGATCGGCAGCGGCTGGAAGGATTACCAGCGCACCGGCAAGGTCAGCGGCATCGATCTGCCCGACGGCCTGCGCCAGGCCGAGCAGCTGCCCGAGCCGATCTTCACCCCCTCGACCAAGGCCGCCGTCGGCGACCACGACGAGAACATCGATTTCGACGCGATGGTGAAGCAGGTCGGTGCGGACCTGGCCGAGCGCGTGCGCGACGCCACCCTGCGCATCTACAAGTTCGCGGCCGATTACGCCCGCGAGCGCGGCATCCTCCTGGCCGATACCAAGTTCGAGTTCGGTACCGACGCCGATGGCCGCCTGTACATCATGGACGAGATGCTGACGCCGGATTCCTCGCGCTACTGGCCGGCCGACGAGTACGAAGTGGGCACCAGCCCGCCGAGCTACGACAAGCAGTTCGTGCGCGATTACCTGGAGACGCTGGACTGGGGCAAGACCGCCCCGGGCCCGACCATCCCGGCCGAGATCATCGAGCGCACCCGCGCCAAGTACGCCGAGGCACTGCAGCGCCTGGCCGGGATCAGCGTCGACTGATCCCCTGCGCCCCCGGCCGGAAAGGCGGGGCGCTCTGAAGGGGTAGTGCCCGCCGCTGGCCGGCACTACCGTTGTCCGAGGAAGCAACGCAGCATGCAGACATCCACCGAGCTTGCGCGGCCGATCGACCGCTATTTCGCCAGCTACTCCGACGACCACCGCAATGTGATCAACCAGCGCATCCACGTGGTGGCGGTTCCGGCGATCCTGTGGTCGGTGGTGGCCCTGCTCTGGTGCCTGCCGCCGCTGATCACCTGGTTCCAGTACGGCATCTGGTCGGCGTTCGCGATGTTCAGCGCCTGGTGCTTCTACAACAAACTGTCGCGCCCGCTGGGCATCGGCATGCTCATCCAGTTCTTCGTGTTCGGCTGCCTGTGCCGCCTGCTGGAGGCCGAAATCGGCCTGCACAACCTGTTCTGGCTGGCGGTGGGCGTGTTCGTGGTGGCCTGGATCGCGCAGTTCATCGGCCACAAGTTCGAGGGCCGCAAGCCCAGCTTCCTGACCGACCTGACCTACCTGCTGATCGGCCCGGCCTGGGTGATGGCCAAGTTCTACCGCAAGCTCGACTGGCGCTACTGACCTGCCCAGGGCCGACGGCGCCCCTCGTTTCCTGAACGGGCAGATTCCGTCACCCGCACTCCACGACGGCCCTGCCAGCCTGCGCCGGTGATCCGCTCCCCACTTCCCGCCCGTCGACGGCAGCCCCTGTGAGACAGGGCCTGCGGTCTCCCTGCGTGGGCGTAGGGCGTCCCCCGAGGGCAAGCGAGGAGAAGACGCAGGAACGCGATGTTGCGTCGCAGAAAATATGAATCAGCGGACGTTACATGCAATTGATCGCTGTTCGATGGGTTTCAGCGACATTTCGCAGCCTGTTATCCTCCCTGACCTGCTCGTGAATCATGGATTCCCTGCATGCTCCCCAGCCTGCCCCTGCTGCTGGCCCTGCCGTTCCTGATGGCAGCGGCTGTTGCGGCCTTCCCCCGTAGTTCGCGCTCGACTGCTGCCTGGCTGGCGGCGCTGGCGCCGTTGGGCGGGCTGGCCATCCTCGGCTGGCTCACGCCGTCCGTGCTCGATGGCCAGGTGGTCCGCACCCTGGTGCCCTGGCTGCCGCAGATCGGGCTGGACTTCACCCTGCGCCTGGACGGGCTGGCCTGGATGTTCGCCGGGCTGGTGCTGGGCATCGGTGCGCTGGTGGTGCTGTATGCACGCTACTACCTGAGCCAGCAGGACAACGCGCACCGCTTCTACTGCTACCTGCTGCTGTTCATGGGCGCCATGCTGGGCATGGTGCTGTCGGGCAACCTGCTGTTGCTGATGATCTTCTGGGAAATGACCAGCATCAGCTCGTTCCTGCTGATCGGTTTCTGGTCACATCGCCAGGACGCCCGCGAGGGCGCGCGCATGGCGCTGGTGATCACCGGCGGCGGCGGCCTTGCGCTGCTCGGTGGCGTACTGCTGATCGGGCGCATCGTCGGCAGCTTCGACCTGGACGTGGTGCTGGCGGCCGGCGAGCAGATCCGCGCCAGCGCGCTGTACCCGTACGCGCTGTTCCTGGTGCTGGCGGGCATCTTCACCAAGAGCGCGCAGTTCCCGTTCCATTTCTGGCTGCCGCACGCGATGGCGGCGCCGACCCCGGTCTCGGCCTACCTGCACTCGGCCACCATGGTGAAGGCCGGCGTGTTCCTGCTGGCGCGGCTGCATCCGGCGCTGGCCGGCAGCGACCTGTTCTTCTATACGGTCAGCGGCATCGGCGCGCTGACCCTGCTGATCGGTGCCTGGAACGCGATCTTCCAGCACGACCTGAAAGGCCTGCTGGCGTACTCGACCATTTCCCACCTGGGCCTGATCACCCTGCTGTTCGGCCTGTCCACGCCGATGGCGGTGGTGGCCGGCGTGTTCCACATCCTCAACCACGCCACCTTCAAGGCCTCGCTGTTCATGGCCGCCGGCATCATCGACCACGAAACCGGCACCCGCGACATGCGCAAGCTGGGCGGCCTGCGCAGGCTGATGCCGTTCACCAGCGCGCTGGCGATCATTGCCTCGCTGGCGATGGCCGGCATCCCGCTGCTCAACGGCTTCCTGTCCAAGGAAATGCTGTTTGCCGAGGCGATCACGGCCGGAGGCCCGGGGATCATGCGCACGGCGGTGTCGATCGCCGCGTTGCTGGCTGGCGTATTCGGGGTGGCGTACAGCCTGCGCTTCGTGCACGACACCTTCTTCGGCCCCGGCCCGCAGGACCTGGACCGCGTGCCGCATGAACCGCCGCGCTGGATGAAGGTACCGGTGGAACTGCTGGTGGTGATCTGCGTGGCAGTAGGCATCGCCCCGGCACTGACCGTGGCGCCGGTGCTGCATGCCGCTGCGGCGTCGATCCTCGGCAGTGCCATGCCCGAGTACAGCCTGGCGGTATGGCACGGCTTCAACCTGCCGCTGGCGATGAGCGCCATCGGCGTGGTCGGCGGTGTGGCGCTGTACTTCGGCCTGCGCAAGCTGATCAACCTGCATGCCGTGACCAATGTCAGCACTGGCCGCAATGTGTTCCATGCACAGCTGGACGCCGTGTCCGCACTGGCCATGCGCCTGACCAACGGCATCGCCAATGGCAGCCTGCAGCGCATGCTGCAGGGCCTGGTGCTGGTGGCGATCGTGGTCGCCGCCGCGCCGTTCGTGGCCAGTCCGGCCTCGCCGAACTGGACCGCGCCGCAGCCGGTTCCCTTGCTGGGCTGGGCGCTTTGGCTGGTGATGATGGCCTGTGCGGTCGCCACCCTGCGCATCTACAAGCAGCGCCTGCTGGCGGTGCTGCTGGTCGGCGGCGTCGGCCTGATGGTGGCGCTGACCTTCGTGTTCCTGTCCGCACCCGACCTGGCCCTGACCCAGCTGCTGGTGGAGATGGTCACCCTGGTGCTGATGCTGCTGGGCATGAACTACCTGCCGGCGCAGTCCGGGCCGGAACGTCCGCGCTGGCGCAAGCGCCGCGATGCGGTGATCGCGATCATCGCCGGCGCCGGGCTGGGTGCGCTGGCCTATTCGGCGATGACCCTGCCGCCGAACACCATGGCCGGCGAACTGCTCGCCCGTGCCCTGCCCGAGGCCTATGGCCAGAACGTGGTCAACGTGATCCTGGTCGACTTCCGCGGCTTCGATACCTTCGGCGAGATCACCGTGTTCGGCATCGCCGCGCTGGTGGTGCATGCCCTGCTGCGGCGCACGCGGATGGCACCGGAGCAGATCATGCCCGGCCCTCCGATCAAGCTGCCGGTACCAGCCGACCTGGCCCAGATCATGTTCCCGCTGACTCTGACCGTATCGATCTTCCTGTTCCTGCGCGGCCACAACGCGCCGGGCGGTGGCTTCATCGCCGGCCTGGTGCTGGCGGTGCCGCTGCTGATCCAGTACGTGATCCAGGGCACCGCGTCGGTGGAATCGCGCTTCGGCTTCGATTACATCCGCTGCATCGGCATGGGCCTGCTGATCGCCCTGCTCAGCGGCAGTTCCTCGATGCTGTTCGGCGTGCCGTTCCTCACCAGCGGCCACCTCGATCTGCACCTGCCGCTGATCGGCGACGTGCCGCTGGCCAGTGCGATCGGTTTCGACATCGGCGTCTACCTGGTGGTGTTCGGCGGCGCCATGCTGATGCTGTCGATGATGGGCACGATCAAGCCGTCGCGTACCCGCACTGCCCGCAAGGGCGAGATCGACCTGCAACGCCGTTCGGCACGTACCGGGGAGATGCACTGATGGAACTGGCCCTGGCCACCGCGATCGGCGTGCTGACCGCCATCGGCATCTACCTGCTGCTGCGTGCGCGCAGCTTCGATGTGATTCTCGGCATGACCTTCCTGTCCTACGCCACCAACCTGCTGATCTTCGCCGGTGGCCGCGTGGTGCTGGGCAAGGCGCCGGTGCTGCAGGAGGGCGTGGACAGCCACCTCGGCAACTACACCGATCCGCTGCCACAGGCGCTGGTGCTGACCGCGATCGTGATCGCCTTCGCGATGACCGCGGTCAGCATCGTGCTGGCCATGCGCAGCCGCAGCGACAACCACAGCGACCATGTGGACGCCCACGAGCCGGATGACGACCTGCACGATGAGCGCGTGCCGCCGCGCCAGGGCGAGGACCGCGCATGAACCACCTGGTGATCCTGCCGATCCTGATTCCCCTGCTGGGTGCTGCACTGTCGCTGTTCGTCGAACATCGCCGCTACGGCCCCAGGGTGCAGCGCGCCGTCGCGTGGACCGCGCTGTCGGCGCTGGCGCTGGCGGTGGGCCTGCTGTTCGCGTCGACCGCGGGCGGTGACATCAATGTCTACCTGCTGGGCGACTGGCCGTCGCGGCTGGGCATCGCGCTGGTGGCCGACCGGCTGTCGGCGTGGATGCTGCTGACCACCCTGCTGCTGGCCATTCCCTGCCTGCTGCACGCCTGCTCGGGTTGGGACCGCCGCGCACCGCACTTCCATGCGCTGTTCCAGTTCCAGCTGGTCGGCCTCAACGGTGCGTTCCTGACCGGCGACATCTTCAACCTGTTCGTGTTCTTCGAGGTGATGCTGATCGCCTCCTACGGCCTGCTGCTCAGCGGTGGCCGCGGCCTGCGCATGCGCATCGGCCTGCACTACGTGGTGTTCAACGTCACCGCCTCGACCCTGTTCCTGATCGCGCTGGGCCTGCTGTACGCCACGCTGGGTTCGCTGAACATGGCCGAGCTGTCGCAGCGCATCGCCGAAGTACCGCCGGCACAGCTGACCCTGGTGAAGGCGACGATGGGCCTGTTGCTGCTGGTGTTCTGCGCCAAGGCCGCGCTGATGCCGCTGTACCTGTGGCTGCCGGAAGCCTATTCGCGTGCGCCAGCAGCGGTGGCTGCGCTGTTCGCGATCATGACCAAGGTCGGCCTGTACTCGGTGCTGCGCATCCAGATGCTGTGGTTCGGCGATGACGCAGGCGCGATGGCCGGCTATGGCCGCGACTGGCTGCTGTGGGCCGGCGTGGCGACGCTGGTGCTCGGTGGCCTGGGTGCACTGGCCGCGACCCGCCTGCGCGTCCTGATCTCGTACCTGGTGATCGTGTCGGCGGCCACGCTGTTCATCGCCTTCTCGGTGGGCACGCCGCAGGTACTCTCGGCGGGCCTGTACTACCTGCCGCACAGCAGCTTCGTCGCCGCCGCGCTGTTCCTGATCGCCGACCTGATCCGCCGTCGTCGCGGCGGTGCCAGCGACCGCAAGGAAGTGGTGGCACCGATGCCGGGCAAGGAAACCCCAGCGGTGCTGTTCCTGATCGGGGCAGTGTCGGTGGCCGGCCTGCCGCCACTGTCCGGCTTCCTGGCCAAGGCCGCGCTGCTGGCCGGCATGCCGGCGCAGTACACCGGGCCGGTCTGGTCCGCCGTGCTGGTCAGCAGCCTGCTGGTGATCATGGGCCTGACCCGCGGCGGCATCCGCCTGTTCTGGCGCGTGCCGCCGGTCGATCCAGAAGCACCGAAGCCGCGCAAGGCTCCCCTGCGCCGGGTAGAACTCTACGCCGCCTGCCTGCTGCTGGCCTACGGCATCGGCATGACCCTGGCCGCGGCACCGTTGATGCGCTACACCGACGCCACCGCCGCACAGCTGCTGCACCCCAGCGAGTACGTGCAGCAACTGCGTGCGACCACGCCGGAGATCCGCCAGCCATGACCGCCCAGCGCTCCCTGTTCCGTCGCCTGATTCCCTCGCCGATGCTCAGCATCATGGTGGTGGCGTTCTGGCTGCTGATGTCCGACAGCTTCACCCTCGGCCAGACCGTGCTGGGACTGGTGCTGGGCGTGGTGGTGCCGCTGTTCGCCGCGCGCCTGGACCGCGAGTTCGCGCGCATCGGCACCCTGCGACCGCTGCCCAGGCTGGTGTGCGTAACCCTGTTGGACATCCTGATGTCCAACATCCGCGTCGCCCTGCAGGTGCTGGGCCCGGAAAAGAACATCCACCCGGGCTTCATCTGGCTGCCGCTGGACATCGCCAACATCCACGGCATCGCCGCGCTGACCAGCATGATCACGCTGACCCCGGGCACGGTCTCGGCCGCGCTCAGCGACGACCGCAAGTTCCTGCTGGTGCACGTACTGCACCTGGAGGACCCACAGGACCTGATCGAGACGATCAAGCGCCGTTACGAGGCGCCGTTGATGGAGATCTTCCCATGACCGGTTTTGAAGTCATCCAGACCACCCTGGTGGTGTGCATGCACGTGGTCGGCCTGGCCATGCTGCTGGCCACCTGGCGCCTGCTGCGCGGGCCGACCGTGCCCGACCGCATCCTCGCACTGGACACCCTGTCGGTGACCGCGATCGCCGAGCTGATGCTGTTCGGCATGTACCTCAATTCACCGATCTACTTCGAGGCGGCGCTGATCATCGCCATGCTTGGCTTCGGCAGCACCGTGGTGCTGAGCAAGTTCGTGCTGCGCCGGGACATCGTCGAATGATCACTGCCATCCAGATCGGCCTGTCGATCCTGCTGCTGTTCGGCTGCTTCTTCATCCTGGTCGGCGCACTGGGCCTGGTGAAGCTGTCGACCTTCTTCAAGCGCCTGCACGCGCCGACCAAGGCCAGCACGCTGGGCGTGGGCTGCGTGCTGGTGTGCTCGGTCTGCTACCACATCTTCCTCGGCCAGGACCCGCAGCCGCGCGAGCTGCTGATAACCGTGTTCCTGTTCATCACCGCACCGATCAGCGCGCACATGATGGCCAAGGCCGCGCTGTCGCTGCTGATGGAGACCCGCCCCACCCTGCCGGGCAGCGAACGCGCCGCCGAGGAGCAGCTGCCACCGCCGGAGCCGGTGCGGGAAGAAGAAACCACGCAGAACCGGTAGTGCCGGCCGCTGGCCGGCAATGTGACGCCCGGTAGGTGCCGACCGCTGGTCGGCACGAACAGCAGCCGAGCATGGGCTCGGCTCTACAGCGCCGGTGCGCCGACCAGCAGCAGTTCCAGCACGAACCAACCGACAAACGCGACCAGCAGGATCACACCTTCGCCGCGGCTGATCTTCAGGTCGCCACGCAGCATCGGGTACAGCACCAGCGCGAACGCCAGCAGCGCCGGCAGTTCCAGGCGCACGAACGAGGCCGGCAGCGCCAGCGGCTGCAGCACGGCCATCGCACCGATCACCAGCAGCAGGTTGACCACGCTGGAACCCAGCACGTGGCCCAGCACCATGTCGCCATGCCCGCGACGCGCGGCGGCGATGGCGGTGGCCACCTCCGGCAGTGCGGTACCGATCGCCACCGGCAGCAGGCCGACCAGCAGCGGCGTCCAACCCAGGGCGACGCCAAAGTCGGCGGCGGCGCCCACCACCAGGCGCGCGCCCCAGTACAGCGCCAACGCGGCAATCAGCACGCGCAGCACGTTCAACGGCAGGCTGGTGCGGCTCAGTGCGGACTCGGCGATGGCCACCTGCACCTCCGCGCTCTCGCTGCGACCACGGCGCAGCAGCAGGACCTGCACCACGATGAAGCCGGCCAGCAGTATGCCGCCCTCCCAACGTGCCAGGCCGCCATCAAGCCCGAACAGGATCAGCAGCACACCCGCCGCCAGCAGCGACCACCACAGCACCGTCTGCAGGCGCGCGCGCAGCAGCAGGGGCGCAGCCATGGCCGCCACGGCCAGGGTCAAGCCCAGGTTGACGATGCTGCTGCCCACCGCGTTGCCCAGTGCCAGCTCCGGTTGGCCCATCGCCAGCGCGCGCGCGTTGACTGCCAGTTCCGGCAAGGAGGTGGTCACCCCGAGCAGCAACAGCCCGGCAGTGAATGGGCTGGCCCCGAAACGCTGGGCCAGGCCGGACACGGCCTTGACGATGGAGTCCCCGCCCAGCGCCAGCAGCAGCAGGCCGAGCAGGAACCAGGCAATGGCAATGGCGATCATCGAGCACTCCCCAGCAGTGGTGGCGCGATTCTACGCTTGGCCCGAGCGCATGGCTGGGCGGTGGATCAAGGATCACCCACAGCCTTCGGCGTAATCGACCTGCGGGGTCTGGCCGACGCGCCAGGCGCTGACCCGACCATCGGCGCCGAGCGCGAAGTCGATGACCGCACCACCCTCCTGCGCCGGGCGCACGCGCAGGTGCTGGGCCTTCTCGTCGTACTTGTCAGGGCCGACATCGGCCCGCTCCGGGTACAGCACCTGCAGCTCACCCAGGGTCATGCCGACCTTGCCACCGCCCGGTGCGGTGATGGCGGCACTGCGCACGTCGTAGCGCACCAGCTTGCGGCCCTCGATCATCAGGCGCGGATCTTCGGCATCCTGCGGGCGCAGGAAGTAGCAGCCGTCGTTGCCGTCGTCAGCCGGCAGCGGCTTGCCGGCCGCATCGGTGCCCAGACCCTGCAGCGGCGTGCCGAAGCCGCTGCGGACCTCGGCGATGCCGGCCCCCAGCTTCGCACCAGCGAAGCCGTCCAGGCGGGCGGGACTGTCCTCGCGACGGTCATTGGCTGGACGGGCGGCCAGGTCGGGATCCGTCGACTGCGCGGGTCCGGTCGCCGAGGCGGTTTCCGCCGGGGTGTCGCTGCCGCTGCCGGCCGCCCCCTGCTTGTCGGAGCCAGCACTGCAGGCGGTGAGCGAAAGGAGCAACAGACCAGCAATCGGGAGGTGCTTCATCGGTGCGGTTCCCTGGCACGAAGATGGCTGCACGCTAACCCATCCGGTGTGCAGGCGCTGCATTGTCATCGCGGTTTCATCGCCTTCGTTCAGGCTCGGCGAGCACCGACCTGGCCGTCCCTTCCATGCAACCGCGCAAGACCGATCTCGCCCGAACCGCGCTGCAGGCCCACCGCGCGCCGCTGGACATGCGCCAGCGCCGGCTGCTGATCCTGTGCGACGGCCAGCGTACCGTCGCCGACCTGACCGGTCTGCTCGGCCAGGAAGCACCGGCGATGGTCATCCAGCTGGTGCAGGCGGGCTATCTGGCGACCGGCACGGCAACGGCGGCGGCACCCCCTCACACCGCTGCCGAACCGGCCAATGCGGCGCTGGTGAAGGTGCCAACGAACGCCAGCGCCACGCCGGTCGAACGTCGCCGTTCGCTGGTGGCAGCGCGCATCTACCTGCTGGGTATCCTGGAAATGCAGCGGCATCCGCAGGCAGCGGCGCTGTTCCGCGATCTGCAGCAGGCGCGTGCGGAGGATGAGGTGCTGCAGCGGCTGCAGTCGGCGATGCAGCTGCTGCCCGCGCTGACTTCGGATGGCTATTGCCAGCGCGTGCGCCAGCACCTGCTGGAGGCGTTGCCGCTGGAGCATTGCGGCGCCTTCGCCGAGGTGGCGTAAGCGCGGGTTCCGGCGCATCGTGCCGACCAACGGTCGGCACCCACCACGCTAGCGGGACGACCGGAAATTGTTGCGCAGGCCGTTCCAGCACTGCTGGTAGTCGCCCTGGCGGTGGCCTGCGGCCAGTGCCTGTGCGGTCGGGCGGATCACCGCGCGGGTCTCGAACATGAAGGCCATCGTGTCCTTGATCACATCGGCCTTTGAAAGGTCGGCATTGGACGCCTTGTCGAAGGTCGGTGCATCCGGGCCGTGGCCGCTCATGCAGTTGTGCAGCGACGCGCCGCCCGGCACGAAGCCTTCGGCCTTGGCGTCGTAGGCGCCATGCACCAGGCCCATGAACTCGCTGGCGATGTTGCGGTGGAACCACGGCGGACGGAAGGTGTTCTGCGCCACCAGCCAGCGCGGCGGGAAGATCGCGAAGTCCATGTTGCTGGTGCCCGGGGTGTCGCTGGGCGAATGCAGCACCAGGAAGATCGACGGATCCGGGTGGTCGTAGCTGACCGAACCGATGGTGTTGAAGCGACGCAGGTCGTAGCGGTACGGCGCGTAATTGCCGTGCCAGGCCACCACGTCCAGCGGCGAATGGTCGATCGGTGCACGCCACAGGCGACCCTCGAACTTGGCGATCAGTTCGAAGTCGCCATCCACATCCTCGAACGCCGCGTGCGGGGTTTCGAAGTCGCGCGGATTCGCCAGGCCGTTGGATCCGATCGGGCCGAGGTCGGGCAGCTTCAGCAGCGCACCGTAGTTCTCGCAGATATAGCCACGGCTCGGGCCATCGGGCAGTTCAACGCGGAAGCGCACGCCGCGCGGGATCACCGCGATCTGCTGCGGCTCGATCTCGATCACGCCCAGCTCGGTCAGCAGGCGCAGCGCGCCCAGCTGCGGCACGACCAGCATCTCGCCGTCGGCGTTGTAGAAGTAGCGGCCGACCATGTCGCGGTTGGCAGCGTATAGGTGGATGCCCACGCCGGCATGCGCATCGGGCGAGCCGTTGCCACCCATCGTGTACAGGCCTTCGACAAAATCTGTCGGCAGCTCCGGCAGCGGCAGCGGGCTCCAGCGCAGCTGGTTTGGCGAGGCCGGCTGAGCGCCGAAATCACACTGCAGCTGCGACTGCGCGAACGGGGTGAACTCGCCATGGGTCACCGCCGGGCGGATCCGGTACAGCCAGCTGCGGCGGTTGCTGCCACGCGGCGCGGTGAAGGCGGTGCCGGTCAACTGCTCGGCGTACAGGCCGTGGGCCACCTTCTGCGGTGAGTTCTGCCCGACCGGCAGCGCGCCGGCGACGGCCTCGGTGGCGAATTCGTTGCCGAAGCCGGACTGGTAGCCGCGGGCGGTGATGGCGGGGGACATGGGAACTCCAGAGATTGCCGGCCGGCGGCCGGCACTACCATTCGGACAGGCAATGTCGACCGGAAGCCGACATTGCCTGCAGACCTTACAGCACGCCGCGGCGGATCTGGTCGCGCTCGATGCTCTCGAACAGCGCGGTGAAGTTGCCTTCGCCGAAGCCTTCGTTGCCCTTGCGCTGGATGATCTCGAAGAAGATCGGGCCGATGCAGTTCTGGGTGAAGATCTGCAGCAGCTTGCGCTGGTGGGTTTCCGGATCGGCATCGATCAGGATCTTGTTCTTGGCCAGGCGCGGCACGTCTTCACCGTGGTTCGGCACGCGCTGGTCGATCACCTCGAAGTAGGTCTCCGGCGTATCCAGGAAGTCCACGCCCTGCGCGCGCATCGCTTCGACGGTCTCGTAGATGTTCTCGGTGAAGCAGGCGATGTGCTGGATGCCCTCGCCCTTGTACGCGTCCAGGTACTCGTTGATCTGGCTCTTCGGGTCCGAAGATTCGTTCAGCGGAATGCGCACGATGCCATCGGGCGCGGTCATCGCCTTGGACACCAGGCCGGTCTTCAGGCCCTTGATGTCGAAGTAGCGGATCTCGCGGAAGTTGAACAGACGCTCGTAGTAATCCGACCACTGCTGCATGTTGCCGAAGTACAGGTTGTGGGTCAGGTGGTCGATGAAGGTCAGGCCGAAGCCGACCGGGTGCAGGTCGGCGCCGGCGATCGGCTCGTAGTCGCCGTCGTAGATGCTGCCGGCCGCGCCGTAGCGGTCGACCAGGTACAGCATGCAATCGCCGATGCCCTTGATGACCGGGGCGCTGACCGCCTTGCTGTCCGGCTTGAAGGCGATGGCTTCGGCACCGTTGCCCAGCGCGGTCTGGTAGACCTCCTGGCCCGGCTTCTTGAAGCGGATGGCGAAGCCGCACGCGCAGGGACCGTGCTTTTCGGCGAAGTCGGCGGCGAACGAATCGGGGTCTTCATTGACCAGGAAGTTGACGTCGCCCTGGCGATAGACGGTAATCGGACGCTGCTTGTGCTTGAGCACCGCGCTGAAGCCCATCTTCCGGAAGTACTCGTGCAGCTCCTGGCCACGGCCGGCCGGGGCGGCGAATTCGACGAACTCGAAGCCGTCGATGCCCATCGGGTTCTCGAAGGTGGTGACCTGCATGCCGGGGTTGGGGTGCGAGGCGGTCGGGACTGCGGTATTCATGGCGTGGCTCCGAATCGGTACCGCATCGGTACAAACCAGGTGCGGGCAGGTAGGGACCCGGCGAGAATGCAGGGTCTGGACCCACCCCTTATAGTTACACTTGAAACCACCAGCAAGGTGCACCGCAACATGAGCCCCGATCCCGCCTCGACCCGCCTGCGTGCCTCGCACGTCCTGCTCGACCTGGAACAGTTCCTGCCGTACCGGCTGAGCGTGCTGTCCAACCGGGTCAGCGGCAACATCGCCAAGCTATACGGCGATCGTTACGGTCTGGCGATCCCCGAGTGGCGGGTCATCACCATCCTGGCGCTGTACCCGGGTTCCTCGGCCAGCGAGGTCTCCGACCGCACGGCGATGGACAAGGTGGCGGTCAGCCGCGCCGTGGCCCGCCTGCTGGAGCGCGGCTTC
Organism: Stenotrophomonas sp. GD03958; assembly: GCF_029839005.1. NCBI lineage: Bacteria > Pseudomonadati > Pseudomonadota > Gammaproteobacteria > Lysobacterales > Lysobacteraceae > Stenotrophomonas > Stenotrophomonas sp. GD03958. Next base: position 22,010 of record NZ_JAOBZT010000045.1, read on the forward strand.
ATCAAGCGCGAGACCCACGGCGATGACCGCCGCCGCTCGGTGCTGGCGCTGTCCGCGGCCGGCTTCGAGGTGTACGAAACCATCGCACCGATGGTGATCGAGATCACCCGCAAGCTGATGTCGGTACTGAGCGAGGAGGAGGAACAGCTGCTGGAAAAGCTGATCCTGCGCCTGGCCGGTGACGGCCTGGAGCGGATGGGCGAAGGGGTCTGAAAGAAAAAGGGGACGGAGGGGATTAAGTCGTAATGAGCACAGATGTGCCTGAAACGACTTAATCCCCTCCGTCCCCTTTTTTCAGCTCAGGTGCTTGCGCCGCGCGTGGATCCACGGCACCGCCAGCGCCGCGATGGCACCACCGGCGAAGCCAAGTGATGCAGCAACCGTGGCCGCCTCGACCGCACCGGGCAGCGCCAGCGCCGCCGCCACCAGCAGCAACGACGGCAGGCCGACGAAGGTGCCCAAGAAAAAATGCCAACGCGGTGACCAGGTATTGAGCTGCAGCAGGCTGACCGGTTGCCAGGCTTCGGATGCGGCCTCTTCGGCGATCTTCGCCACGGCCTTGCCCAGATCCACTTCCGGCAGCGCGCGCCCCTGCCGTGCGGTTGCCAACAGCTCGGCCACCGCCTCCACAGGCGGGAAACTGGACGGCCACGCGACCGGCGCCGGCACGCCATACGCGGTCAGCAGCGGCACGCTCAGCCACGGCGCCACCAGCGGGCGCATGCGACGGCGACCATGCACGCACCAGATCTGCGACTGGCCGTGCGCGGTGACGCTGTACAGCGCCAGTTCGTTGGCCGGCGGGTAGCCGAGCATGGTCACCCGTGCCGCCAGGCTGTCCTGGCCCATCGCGCGCAGGAAACCGGGGCGGCTACGCCCCTCCTGCATCCACGCCAGGCCGAGTGCACCCACCAGATAGGCCTCGGCCACGTCCTTGCTGCCGGCGGTGGCGCGTTCGTCGCTAGCCAGGTACCAGGCCAGCGATTTCGGTTCGGCGACATCGTCCAGGCCCCAGCGGCTGTCGTCACCCAGCACATGGCGCACCGGCAGGCGCGCCGGCGCGGTTTCGCCACGTTCGCCGGGTTGCAGGAACGGCAGCACGCCTTGGATGAAGGTGGACAGTTCAATCGCGCGCACGCCATGGCCCTGCCACTCCGGTGGCAGCAGCCCGGCCAGCTGGCCATCGGCGGCCAGTGCATCGAGCCGCGATTTCTGCTCGACCAGTTTCTGCACCGCACCCTTCAGCACCACGTTATCGGGCAGCGCGATCTGCGGCAGGCGATGGCGCGGCGGTGCCAGGTCGACGGTGGCCTCGCCGGTACCGGCGTCATCCAGCAGCGCCTCCTGCGGCGGCAGGGTCACGCCCTCGCCTGCTCCACCCTCGGCCAGCTCACTGGCGGGTCCGGGCAATCGTTCGGCGTGGTCGCTGTGCATGGGCGTTCCGGAAGGTTGCATCGACGGGATGTCGACTGAGGTCCTTGCCGGTAACGGCGAGCGCGTTGCGATATTGAGATGCCGATTCCGGGAATGTGACCGCAACCACAGTAGATCCACGCCATGCGTGGATGCACTTCTGTGCCGACCAACGGTCGGCACCCACCGGGGTTGGCGGTCAGCGGTTGGCACCCACCCACTACCACCCCTGCCGGCCAGCGGCCGGCACTCCCCTATTCCGGTTTGTCGGGTGCCCACTGCTTGAGGAACGCGCTCACCCGCGCAGGCTGGAACGCCTCGCCCCTGCGCAACTCAGCGGTCGCCTGCGACACCAGCAGGCCACCATCGGCGTCCAGCACCAGCAGATGCGGATAGTCGCGTTCCATCACCGGGAACTGGGCAAGGAACGCGGTGTTGGGCTGCTCGTCGCTGGCGTTGACCTTCACCCACACGTAGTGGGCATCGCGGAAGCGACGCAGGTCGCCGTTGCCTTCCACCACATCGTCCAGCGCCCGGCAGCGCTCACAGGCGGCGTTGCCGATCTCCAGCAGGATGCGCTTCTTGCCCCGCTGGGCTTCCACCTTGGCGGTGGCCAGGTCATCGGCGGGGTTGCGGGCCGGGTCGAACTGCGCACCGAGCCCGGCGATGGCGGCGATGTCCGCCGCCACCGGGGTGTTGCCCGAGGCCACCGGTTCGCTGGGGTCAGCGACCGGTGGCTCGGTGGGTCGGGTATCCAGGGGCTGCGTGGGCTCGGCGGTCGCAGGCGGTTGCGGTTGGGAACAGGCGCCGATCAGCGCCGCACAGACCACCACTACCGCAGTACCGAGCTTGCTACGCATGCCTTCTACCCTCTCATCATCATTTGACGCCGTGCATCAGCTTGTTGATCAGCGGGGCGATCAGGAACAGCACCACGCCGGAGCCGATCAGGGCCCAGAACCCGAAGGTATACCCCTTCAGGGCCGACTCGACCGTCATGCCGCCTTCACCACTGACCACGCCAGCGAAGATGCCCGACAGGTTGTTGCCGATGCCGGTGGACAGGAACCAGCCGCCCATGCCGAAGCCGACCAGGCGCACCGGGGCCAGCTTGGTCACCATCGACAGGCCGATCGGCGACAGGCACAGCTCACCCACCGACTGGATGACATAGACCATGAACAGGGTCCAGAACGGGATCTTGCCGTCCACCACCATCTGCGACAGGGCGAACATCAGCAGCGCGAAGGCGGCGCCGTTGAACAGCAGGCCCAGGCCGAACTTGCGCGGGATGGACGGATTGGCGCGGCCCATGGCGACCCAGATCCAGGCGATGACCGGGGCCAGGGTGATGATCGCCACCGAGTTGACCGACTGGAACCACGCGGTCGGGAAGGTCCAGCTGCCGAACTGGCGGTTGACGATGTTCTCGGCCAGGAAGGTGAACGAGCTGCCGGCCTGCTCGAAGAACATCCAGAACATCACGTTGAAGGCGAAGATGATCAGCATGGCGATCACGCGGTCGCGCTGCACCTTGCCTTCGCGGATGCCCTCGACCAGCAGCAGGACGGCCAGCGCGGTGAACATCGCACCCAGGATCCAGGCCAGCGCGGTGGCGCCGGTGGCCAGCAGGAAGTACGCGACCGGGATGGCGACCACGGCACCGGCCAGCACCATGATGATGCGGCCGAACCCTTCAGCGCCGGCCGGCGGTGCACCGATGCCCTTCAGGCCGGCACGACCGATGTAGAACCACACCAGCGAGATCAGCATGCCCACGCCCGAGGCGATGAACACGACCTTGTAGGACGGCATCGCATCGGTACCGAATACCTTGCGGGCCAGGTACTCGGTCAGCACCGGGGCGATCATCGCGCCGATGTTGATGCCCATGTAGAAGATGGTGAAGCCCGAATCGCGGCGCTCGTCCTTCAGCCCGTACAGCTTGCCGACCATGGTCGAGATGTTGGGCTTGAACAGGCCGTTGCCGACGATGATCGTGGCCAGGCCGAGCTTGAAGATGTGCTCCTGCGGCAGCGAGATCATGAACAGGCCGGCGGCCATGATGATCGCGCCGGTCAGGATCGAGCGCTGGTAGCCCAGTACCCGGTCGGCCACGTAGCCACCGAAGATCGCCGCGGCGTACACCAAGGCCAGGTAGGCGCCATAGATGCGGCTGGCGTCGCCTTCACCGGCAGCGCTGCCGTTGTAGAACTGGGCAACGATGTAGAGCACCAACGCCCAGCGGATGCCGTAGAACGCAAAGCGTTCCCAGAACTCGGTCATGAACAGCATCCACAGCGGGCGCGGGTGGCCCAGCGTGGTCTTGAAGTCCGGCAGTGCCGGCTCTGGGGTGTTCGCAGTGGCGTTTACGCTCATGCGGATTTCCTGGTTCGGTGGATGACGAGCACGTCCGCTGTGCAGTTGAAGCAACGCGCGAGGATCACCGACTTCTGGCGTTCACGTCAAATACACGCCGTTTGAGGCAGGTGGCAGCCTGCTCCCTGAACTTGCATCTGAAACGATCCAGCCGCCGGCTGGGGTCCAAGCTGAATGGGGATCAACCCAGCGCTGTCGGGGGCGCGGCCTGCAGGCTGGTGCGCACTTGGAACAGCTCGGGGAAGAAGGTCAGCTCCAGTGCCTTGGCCAGGAAGCCCACGCCGGACGAGCCACCGGTGCCGCGCTTGAAGCCGATCACCCGCATCACCGTGCGCATGTGGCGGAAGCGCCACAGCTGGAAGGCGGTCTCCAGGTCCACCAGGTCCTCGCACAGCGCGTACTCGCGCCAGTAGCGGTCGGTGTCCTGGTAGATGCGTTCGAAGACCGGCTGCAATGCGTCGTCAGCCACGTGCGGCTGGGTCCAGTCGTGGGCCTCGTAGACCGCCGGCACGGCATGGCCGAAGCGGGCCAGGTACTTCAGGAACTCCTCGTACAGGCTCGGCGCCTCCAGCACGGTGCGCAGCTGCGCCTGCCCGGCCGGGTCATGCTCGAACACCTGCAGCATCTGCGCGTTCTTGTTGCCCAGCAGGAACTCGATGTAGCGGTACTGCAGCGACTGGAAGCCCGAAGACGGGCCCAGCACGTCGCGGAAGCCCATGTACTCGGACGGGGTCAGCGTTTCCAGCACCGACCACTGCTCGGTCAGCTGGCGCAGCACCTGCTTGCTGCGCGCCAGCACCTTGCGGCACTGCCAGACTTCATCGCGCTGCAGGAAGCCGATTGCGGCACGCAGCTCATGGCCCAGCAGCTTCAGCCACAGCTCCGAGGTCTGGTGCTGGATGATGAAGAGCATCTCGTCATGGTGCGGCGGGCTGGACAGCGGCTGCTGCGCGCTGAGCAGCTGGTCCAGCCGCAGGTAGCCGCCGTAGGTCAGGCGTCCCTGCAGGTCGGTGTGGATGCCGGCTTCGAGATCGCGTTGGTTGTTGTCGACGGACATGGGCGGGACCAGATCGGGGGCGGCAAGGGTAGCGCGTTGCCGCCGCGCTGGCAGCCGCCGGGTCCATACCGGAGCGTGCGGTTGGCCGTGGAGCATCGGCCGATCCCGGGCCTGCGCGTGGAACCGTCCAGGCCGTTGTACTGGCGGTCAGCCTGAGGCGTATTCTGATGCTTTGCAGCAACGACTGAATACGTTGTTGTTATTGGCCCCCCACCCGCCGGCAGGGGTAAAACGGGGAATCCCCGTGTTGCGGCGCAGGAAGGCTATTCCGTACGCGTTCCTTAACATGGCGATTCATATCATTTGTAACTTCTCTGTCGAAGGTGCAGTACGCAATGACGGTTGCCGCTGAATTCAAGATCGAATACCTGCAGTACCTGGATACGGACGGCAAACTCGTCCGCGATGACCTGCCCGCGTCGCTGCGCGACCCCAAGGTCCTGGTACCGCTGTTCAAGCAGATGCTGTTCGTACGTACGTTCGACAGCAAATCCATCGCACTGCAGCGCACCGGCAAGCTCGGCACCTATGCCGCCTGCCTGGGCCACGAAGCCGCACACGTGGGTATCGGCGCGGCGATGCAGAAGGACGACGTGTTCGCGCCTTCGTACCGCGAGTATGGCGCGATGTTCATGCGTGGCGTGCGCCCGCACGACGTGCTGATGTACTGGGGCGGCGACGAACGCGGCAACGATTACGGCGGCAACGCGGCCAAGGACTTCCCGTTCTGCGTGCCGATCTCCACCCAGTGCCTGCATGCCGCAGGCGCGGCGCTGAAGTTCAAGCTCAACAAGGAACCGCAGATCGCGGTGGCCGTGTGCGGCGACGGCGGCAGCTCCAAGACCGACTTCTACGCAGCACTGAATTCGGCCGGCGCCTACAAGCTCCCGCTGATCCTGTGCATCGTCAACAACGGTTGGGCCATCTCGGTTCCGCGTTCGGCCCAGACCGGTGCCGAAACGCTGGCGCAGAAGGGCCTGGCCGGTGGCCTGCACTGCCTGCAGGTGGACGGCAATGACCTGATCGCGGTGCTGGCGGCAATGGAGCAGGCGCGCGAACGTGCGCTGGCCGGCGACGGCGGCACCGTGCTGGAACTGATGACCTATCGCCTGTCCGACCACACCACCGCCGATGACGCGCGCCGCTACCGTGACGACGCCGAAGTGAAGGATGCCTGGCAGCGCGAGCCGATGCTGCGCCTGCGCAAGTACCTGATCAACGCCGGTGTGTGGAGCGAGGACGAAGAGACTGCTTGGGTTGCCGAGTGCGGCACGCGCGTGGACGAGGAAGTGAACCTGTACCTCAACACGCCGGTGCAGCCGGTCGAGGCGATGTTCGACTTCCTGTATGCCGATCCGCCGCCGGACCTGCTGGCCCAGCGTGCCCAGGCGATCGCCCTGGAGAAGCGCCATGGATGAGATCAAGAACGGCGCGCCCGGCGCGCACACCAACGCCGCCGACAGCGCTGCGGTCGCGCGCGGAGAAGAGAGCATGACCACCACCCCGATCACCCTCATCGAAGCCATCACCCAGGCGCTGGCCTGGGAGCTGGAACACGACCCGTCGGTGCTGGTGCTGGGCGAAGACGTGGGCGTCAACGGCGGCGTGTTCCGCGCCACTGCCGGTCTGCAGCAGCGCTTCGGCTCGGACCGCATCCTCGACACCCCGCTGGATGAAACCACCATCGCCGGCCTGACGATTGGTCTTGCCGCGCAGGGCATGAAGCCGGTCGCCGAAGCCCAGTTCGATGGCTTCATGTACCCGATGGTCGACCATATCGTCTGCCACGCCGCCCGCCTGCGTTATCGCACGCGTGGCCGCCTGCACTGCCCGATGGTGCTGCGCGTGCCGTGGGGCGGTGGCATCCGCGCGCCGGAACACCACAGCGAAGCCAACGAGGCGATCTTCACCAACGTGCCGGGCCTGCGCGTGGTGCTGCCGTCGTCGCCGCAGCGCGCCTACGGCCTGCTGCTGGCCGCGATCCGCGAACCGGATCCGGTGATCTACATGGAGCCCAAGCGCATCTACCGCCAGTACAAGGAAGTGGTCGTCAACGACGGCGAAGCCTTGCCGCTGGACGTCTGCTTCGTGCTGCGCGACGGCACCGACGTGACTCTGGTGACCTGGGGCGCGCAGGTGAAGGAAGCGCTGGAAGCGGCCGACAAGCTGGCCGGCGAAGGCATCAGTGCCGAAGTCATCGACGTGGCCACGCTGCGTCCGCTGGACTTCGCCACCATCGCCGAATCGGTGGCCAAGACCGGCCGCTGCGTGATCGTGCAGGAGGCCCCGAAAACCGCGGGCTTCGGCGCCGAGATCGCCGCGCGCCTGGCCGAGGAATCGATCTACGACCTGCTGGCCCCGGTCGAGCGCGTCACTGGCTACGACACCCACATTCCGCTGTTCCGCCTGGAAATGAAGTACCTGCCGAGCGTTGAGCGGATCGTGGCTGCGGCCAAGCGCGCGGTGGCGGCCGGCTGACATGCGGGCCCGCCTTCTGGGGGCTTACCGCAGCCAGTATCCCAACCCGCTCCGGTTCCGCACCGGCCAGATCGTCGAAGTAGGTGTCCGTGACGAGGAATGGCCGGCGTTTGCCTGGGTACGCACCAACGATGGGCGCGCTGGCTGGGCGCCCATCGCCTGGTTGCAGCTGCTGGACGAGGGTCGCGCCGAAGCGCTGTGCGACTACGACGCCCGCGAGCTGGATGTGGAAAGCGGCGAGATGGTGAAGCTTCATCACGAACACGGCGGGTGGTGGTGGTCCGAGCGCGCCAATGGCGCGACGGGTTGGCTGCCGGCCCGCGAACTGGAACTGCTGGAAGAGAACTGCAAATGAGCCAGACCAAGAACTTCAACCTGCCCGACCTGGGCGAAGGCCTGCCGGACGCGACCATCGTCGAGTGGTTCGTCAAGGAAGGCGATGTGATCAAGCTGGACGAGCCGCTGGTGTCGATGGAGACCGCCAAGGCCGTGGTGGAAGTGCCCTCGCCGTTCTCCGGCAAGGTGCTGAAGCTGTCCGGCGGTGCCGGCGACATCATCCCGACCGGCTCGGTGCTGGCCAGCTTCGAACTGGACCCGAACCTGCCGCAGCGTGCCGATGGCCAGGACACCGGCCACAGCCATGGTCATGCCGCACCGGCCACGCCGGCTGCCGCACCGGCCACGCCGGCTGCCGCACCGACCCCGCCGCCGCTGCCGGCTGCGCCGGTCGCTGCGGAGGAAGCCAAGCCGGCCGCCGCCGAGCGTGACGACGCCGGTACCGTGGTCGGCGCCATGCAGAGCTCCAATGCCGTGCACGCCGAACAGGCGCTGGCCGTCGGTGGCGTCAAGGCCGTGCCGGCCGTGCGTGCGATGGCGCGCAAGCTGGGCGTGGACCTGAGCCGCGTGGCCGCTACCGGCACCGATGGCGCGGTCACCATGGCCGACGTCAAGCAGGCTGCCGCCAACGGCACCGCCAAGCTCGGCGCTGCTCCGGCACCGGTTGCCGCTGCTGCCTATGCCGCGCCGGCCCCGGCGCAGGTGTCTGCCCCGGTGCAGAGCGAAGCCCGCACCCCGCTGTCCGCCGCCGGCAAGCCGATGCGTACCCAGCCGCCGGGCGTGGTCGCCAAGGGCCAGCCGGAACCGCTGAAGGGCGTGCGCCGCAACATGGCACGCGTGATGGCCGATGCGCACAGCAAGGTCGTGCCGACTACGCTGAACGACGACGCCGACATCCACGCCTGGCTGCCGGGCAACGACGTCACCGCGCGCCTGGTGCGTTCGATCGTGGTCGCCGCGCAGAAGGTACCGGCGATGAACGCCTGGTTCGACGGTGAAGCGCTGACCCGTACCCTGCACGCACAGGTGGACATCGGCATCGCCGTGGACACAGACGACGGCCTGTTCGTGCCGGCCCTGCGCAATGCCGACATGCTCGACGCACGCGGCATCCGCGAAGGCGTCAATCGCCTGCGCGAGCAGGTGGAATCGCGTTCGATCGCCGCTTCGGAACTGAGTGGCTACACCATCTCGCTGTCCAACTTCGGCATGTTCGCCGGCCGCTACGCGACCCCGGTCGTGGTGCCGCCGTGCGTGGCCATCGTCGGTGCCGGCCGTGCCCGCCACCAGATGACCCCGGTGATGGGCGGCGTGGAAGCGCACAAGGTGATCCCGCTGTCGGTCACCTTCGACCACCGCGCAGCCACTGGCGGTGAAGCCGCCCGCTTCCTGCGCGCGATGATGGACGACCTGGCACTGGCCAGCTGATCCAGCTGATCGGTGGGTGCCAACCTTGGTTGGCACATGAACGGGAAAAACGCCGGGCACTGCCCGGCTTTTTTTGTGCCCGCATCCACGCATGGCGTGGATCTACAAAACGCGTGCGATCAATCGCGCGCGACCATACCCTCGGCACAGCTGTACACACGCAGGCGATGGCCATCCGGATCCGCACCGACGAAGGTGTGGCCAAACTCCAGCGTCACCGGCGCCTGCAGAATCTGCACGCCGAGCGCGCGCCACGCATCATGCGTCTGCTGCACCGTCTCGGGGTCGGCAACCAACATCGCCAGTTCCGCGGCGCCGGCCTGCGCGGACACCGGCGGCTGCACGTCATCGCGCTGCCACAGGCCGAGCGCGGCGCCATCACCGAGCAGGAACAGCGCAAAGCCGGGCGACTGCTCGACCGGCGGCTTGCCGAGGATGCCGCTGTAGAAGGTGGCGCTGGTGGCGACGTCGCGCACGTACTGCAGCAGGGTGCTGGGCTTGAACATGGGGAAGCTCCGTTGTTGGGAGCGCTCATGGTGGTACGGGCCTGCTGACAGATTCTGTCAGCATATTCGACTGTCGGTAGAGTCGTCTGTCGGTAGAGTCGACTGTTAGCCGACTGCTCCTCCTTCAGCGTGCTTGGAACCCCGCGCTGCGCGCGATAGTCGACCGTCGGTAGAGTCGACTGTTAGTCGACTGCTCTTCCTTCAACGCGCTTGAAACCCCGCGCTGCGCGCGATAGTCGACTAACAGTCGACTCTACCCCGCCGCCCGCTCCCCGCTGTTGCTGTGGCTACGAACGGTCCAGCCAGTCCGGTGCAATGCCCTGTGCCTTCTGCCACCGTCGCAGCAGGGTGGCGCGTGGCACGAGGTAGTGATCCTCCAGCACACGCACCTGGCGGATGCGGTCCAGCCGGAAATGGCGGAAGTCCTCGCGGCCTTCGCACCACGCCGCCAGCATCGGCACTTCATCGAAGTAGCCCAGCGCGAACGGCCAGACAATGCGCTCGGTACGTTGGCCCTGCGCATCCTGGTAGCCGAACTGCAGGCGTTGTTGCGCGCTCACCGCTTCGCGCACAGCCTGCAGGCGTGCAGCAGGTACCTTGGCCGCAGCGCGCGAAGGGCCAACGCGCAGGCCGCTATCACGCAAGGCTTCCCGGCGTGCTGCGGGCAGCACATGCGCGATACGCGCCAACGCATCACGCGCGGCCTCAGCCAGCGCCGGCTCGGTGCGGGCCGCAACCCAGCGCAGGCCAAGCACCAGTGCATCGATCTCGGCGGGCGGCAGGGTCATCGGCGGCAGGGTATCGCTCGGCGCCAGCTGGTAGCCGACGCCGGCCTCACCACGCAGGTCGGCGCCTTGCTCACGCAGGGTCTCGATATCGCGGTACAGCGTGCGCAGGCTGATGCCCAGCGCTTCGGCCAGCGTCTGCCCGGCCACCGGCCGCCGATGGCGGCGCAGAAGCTGCAGCAACTGGGTCAGGCGCAGCGCACGCGACATCAGCCGACCAGTGCGCTCGATGCCACCACGTGCTCACCCGGTTGCGGGGCCAGCGCGGCCTCGACCAGAGCCTTGGCGATTTCGCTGGCCGGGTTGATCCGCCACGCCCGTGGCAACACCGGCCCCAATGCACCCAACACCGTCAGGGCCAGGCGCTCGCCACGACGCACCTCGTTGCGCTCGCCCCCGATCAGCCCTGGACGAACCAGGGTCAACGCGTTGAAGCCCAGCGCGCGCAGGTCACGCTCCAGCTCGCCCTTCACCCGGCTGTAGAAGATCGACGACTGTGGATTGGCGCCGGCCGCGGAATTCAGCACATAAGTCTGTGCACCCTGTGCCTGCGCCAGGCGGGCGAAGGCCAACGGGTAGTCATGATCGATGCGATGGAAGGCCTCACGGCTGCCGGCCTGGGCAATGGTGCTGCCCAGCGCGCAGATGACCGCGTCCACGCGCGCCCACTCCGGTGCGGCCGGCAACGCATCGAAGGCCAGCACCGGGTTCTCCAGCTTCCCGTGGGTCATGCCCAACGGGCGGCGGGTGGGCGCCACCACGGCGCTGCAGCGTGGGTCATCCAACAGCCTGGGCAGGGTCAGCCCGCCGACCAGGCCGGTCGCCCCCAGCAACATCACGCGCATCACCACCTCCACTGCGGCATCCTGTCGCCCATCCTAGCCGTTCAAGCCGTCGGCGGCCGCGCCGATATGCTGGAACCAGTCCCTGCCAGCCCCCAGGATTCGCTCCATGACGGACCAGCCCGACCACCGCTCTGCCCCCGGTACCGCCCTTGGGCCGCCGGCACGCGTGCGCTCGGTGGTGGACGATGGGCTGGGCGACCGCGTGGTACTGCAGGGCGGTGGTGGCGTGGCACTGCAGCAGCTGTTCGCCGGCGCCGACGCGCCGGAACCGCTGCTGGCCGCCTTCGCCAACGGCATGGCCACCCTGCCCGGCGAACTGGGTGACATGGGCGACCGCCTGCAGTCGGCGCAGGCCAGTGCCGATTGGCCGCGCTACGGGCGCGCGATGCGGCAGCTGATCGACAAGTACATCCGCACCATCGAACAGCATTCGCCGGGCGGTCAGCCGGAAAGCCTGCGCCTGTCCGAGCAGCTGCGGCTGCTGCTGGGTGGCGCCGTGGTGGCCCTGCTGCAGCACGACCCGGATCTGCGCGAACAAGCGCAGGCGCTGGCCACGCGCCTGCGCCAGTGGCAGCCGGGTACCGCACTGGAGCCGATCGAACAGGGCGTGCGCGAACTCGGGCACCAGGTCGGCGTGCGTGCCGAGAGCTGGCAGGAGCAGCAGGCGCTGCTGCTGGAACTGTTCGCGCTGCTGTTGGAAAACGTGAGCGAGCTGCTGGACGACCGCAGTTGGCTGCAGGGCCAGATCGCGGCGGTGCGCCAGCTGCTGGACGGGCCGCTGGAAGCCGAGGCAGTCGAGCGCACCCGTGCCGAACTGCGCGAAGTGATCTACAAGCAGGGCCTGCTGCGCCAGGGCATCGACGATTCGAAGGCGGCGATGCGCGGGTTGATGGGCGAGTTCATCGAGCGCATGGATGGCATGGCCACCAGCACCGGCGAATACCACGACCGCATCGGCAGCTACGCACTGCAGCTGCGCGAGGCGCGTAGCATCGCCGACCTCAACCAGCTGCTGCAGGACGTGATGCGCGACACCGGCAAAGTGCAGCAACAGGCCGCGCAGGCCCGCGATCACCTGGCCAATGCGCGGCAGGAAGTGGAACGCGCCGAACAGCGCATTGCCGAGCTGGAGCAGGAACTGCGTGCCGCCGGTGACCTGGCGCGCATCGATCCGCTGACCCAGGCGCTGAACCGCCGCGGCCTGGACGAACTGCTGCAGCGTGAACTGGCGCGTGCTGCGCGCAACAACTCACCGCTGGGCGTGGCGGTGATCGACCTGGATGATTTCCACCTGACCAACGAGGCGCACGGCCACGCCGGCGGCGATGCGTTGCTGCAGCACCTGGTGGCCGTTTGCAGGCTGCTGCTGCGCGCCACTGACGGCATCGCACGGCTGGGTGGCGACGAGTTCGTGCTGGTGCTGCCGGAAACCCAGGGTGCCGACAGCATGGCCACCGTGCAGCGCCTGCAACGCTCACTGGCGCACCGCGTGCTGACCGTGCAGGACCGGCGCGTGCCGGTGCACTTCAGCGCCGGGCTGGCGCAATGGCAGCCGGGCGACGATACCGAGGCTTTGCTGCGCCGTGCGGATGACGCGTTGTATGCGGCCAAGCGACAGGGCAAGAACCGCGTGCAGGCGGGCTGACCGTCCGGCCCGTCGCGAACCGCTTTGGTAGGTGCCAACCTTGGTTGGCACGAGCGCCAAACAAAGCGCCGACCAAGGTCGGCCTCTACCTTGCGACCCGCCGGTGATTACTTGCCGCGTAGCTTCTGGAACCCGGTCACCGCCGCCAGCACGATGGCGCCGGCGATGATGCCGACCACCATGTTACCCACCGCGCTGACCAGCCAGCCCCACTGCCCCTCGCCGCCCATCGCCTGTACTGCGTGGTGCAGCGCCGGCACGTTGTGCACCAGGATGCCTCCGCCCACCAGGAACATGGCAATGGTGCCGGCCACCGACAGGAACTTCATCAGCCACGGCGCCGAGGCCACCAGGCCGCGACCGAAGGCGGCCACGGCCCCACCCTTGCGCGACAGGTACAGGCCGACGTCATCGAGCTTCACGATGCCCGCTACCAGCCCATAGACGAAGACCGTCATCGCCAGTGCAACCACGGCCAGCGTGACCAGCTGGTTGGTGAACGATGCGGTGGCGACCACGCCCAGGGTCAGTACGATGATCTCGGCCGAGAGGATGAAGTCGGTGCGGATCGCGCCTTTCACCTTGTCCTTCTCCCACGCCACCATGTCCACCTGCGCGTCGGCCAGCGCCTTGCGCCGCTCGGCCTGATGCTCGGCGTCGTCCTCGGCTGAGTGCAGGAACCGGTGCGCCAGCTTCTCAACGCCCTCAAAGCACAGGAACGCGCCACCGATCATCATCAGCGGCACGATCAGCGGCACGTTCCAGCCGCGGCTGTGCAGCCAGGCCTCCAGCGCACTGATCGCCAATGCTGCGGGCACCAGGATCACCTTGTTGACCAGCGAGCCCTTGGCCACCGCCCACACCACCGGCAGTTCGCGGTTGGCGTTGACCCCGGTGACCTGCTGCGCGTTCAGCGCCAGGTCGTCGCCCAGCACGCCGGCGGTTTTCTTCGCCGCGACCTTGGTCAGGACCGAGACATCGTCGAGGAGGGTGGCGATATCGTCGAGCAGGGCGAACAGGCTGGCACCGGCCATGGGAAGTCCAGAGAGGGAATGAGCGGATTCTGACCGATCCGGTGTGGACTGCGGAAGACGTCGGATT